>JALEPA010000190.1 GCA_022766515.1 Lachnospiraceae bacterium
GTCACAAATAAAGTTGATAATTTGATCTGTTCCATGACCTGCAGATACCACTGATGCATCGCCCTCTTCGTGATCGCATCCAAGGCACTGAACGGCTCATCTAACAGTGCGACCTGATCCGAGAACAAATAGGTCCTCAACAACGCTGCCCTCTGTCTCATTCCGCCGGACATTTCTGCAGGATACGCCTTTTCGTATCCCGCTATGCCAAATTCCTCAAAATAAGCAGCTGCTTTTTGCCTTGCCCGCTTCTTTCCGCCAAACAATGCCTTTCCCTTTCGCTCCTGCAGTAACAGCGGCAGTGCGACATTGTCCAATACCGTCTTGTAGGGAAACAGCATATCTTTCTGCAGCATATAGCTGACGCTGCCGGGACGCCCGGTAATGTCCTTGCCCTGCAGAAGTACCTTGCCCTCATCCGGCTGCAGCAGACCTGCGATCACATGAAACAGAGTGGTCTTTCCGGCACCGGAAGCACCTAGCAGACAGACGATCTCCCCTTCCTGCAGCGTCACATTGACATCCTGCAAAACGACATGATCTCCGAATGACTTACAGACTCCCTGTACTTGTAACTTATTGTTCATCCTTATCCCCGTTTTCTGTATTACTGCAAATACTCATTGGTAAATCCGGTATTTTCCGGAATCCGGTTGTCGACCAGTTTGTTGCCATTCAACCAATTATAAAAACGATTCCAGCGGTCCGCATCGATCACACCAAACTGCTCGGCATCTGCAATATACTGTTCGCTCAAATATTTCTGACTGTCCTGTACCAGATTTTCATCCAGTTCCGGTACGGCATCACATAAGATCTTTGCTGCCTCTTCCGGATTTTTTTCTGCATCTTCATATCCCTTCTTTACTGCGGAAAGGAACGCTTTTGCTGTGTCCGGATTTTTGGACAGATAATCATTATTTCCGATAATAACAGGACTATAATAATCAAAAGTTTCATCCATCTCGCGGAATGGCAGATAGTTCGTATCCAATCCTGCCTGTTCGCATTTGATGCCATCCCATCCATAGTAGATCCATACGCAGTCGATATCTGCGTTCAAAGATGCTACGATATCTTCTACATAGACGGAAACCAAATTCACTTTCTTAAAATCACCACCGTCTTTATTGACTACATATTCCAATGTCTTCTGCTCGATCGGTGAATCCCATGTTGCATAGCTGTGTCCCTCTAATTTTTTAGGAGAATCGATCCCAGATTTTTCTAACGAGATCAATCCGGAAGTGTTATGCTGCAGCACGGCAGCTACGGCAGTGACCGGCAATGGATTGTCACTGGAAAATGCTGCTGCCAGTGTATCCTGAAAGTCGATACCAAACTGCGCTCCACCGGATGCTACCAGATCTGTTGCTCCGTCATCCGGCGGCTGTACGATCGACACATCCAATCCGGCATCCTTAAAATATCCTTTTTCCTGAGCAATATACAAACCGGTATGATTCGTATTTGGTGTCCAGTCAAGCACCATTGTGATCTTCTTTAATCCTTTTTTACTGCTGTCTTTCGCTGTCTTGCCACAACCGCAAAGCGAAACCACCATGCACAGTAGTAAACCTACTGCTAATATCTTTTTCTTCATAAACAATTTACTCCTTTTTTATGTCCTCTCTCTTTTGTGTGTCCAAGGGGTAACTGCATACTGTAAAAGCGATACCGCTTTCATCAGAAGCAGACTCAGTGCGGTGATTAAAAAGATGACCGCAAACATTTTATCGTATGCATATGATTTTTTCACACGCGTCATATACACACCCAGTCCCGAAAAGCCGCCAAGCCATTCCGAGATCACTGCTCCTACGATCGAATAGGAAATTGCCAGCCGCAGACCACTAAAGAAGTGCGGCAGGCTGCCCGGAAGTTTGACATTCCAAAAAATCTGCCACTTGGATGCCCCCATTGCCCGCATCAGACAAATGCTGTCTTCATCTGCCTCCCGAAATCCATCCAGCAGACCAACGGCAATTGGGAAAAAGGAGATCAATACGACCAAAGTGACTTTTGGTGCGATCCCATATCCCATCCAAAGGACTAACAGTGGCGCGATCGCTACAGACGGGATCGTCTGCGTGATCACAAGCACCGGGTACAATGCCTTATGCAAGATTGAGCACTGCTCCATGCAGGCAGCAAGAACAAATCCCCCGGCAATACCTATGGCAAGTCCCAGAAATGCCTCCTGTAATGTCGCTTTCGCGTGTTCCATTAGCAGCGGAAAATCTCCGATCAAAGCCTTAATGACCTGCTCCGGCGAAGGCAGCATATATGCCGGAACCACTCCGTAAACGCATAAAAACTGCCAAATACCAAGCAGCAACAGCACCAAAACACATGGTGCAACGATATTAGTGATGTTTGGAAACTTTCTTTTCAATAGTCAGTACCTCGCCTTCCGGCTTATAAACGATCTTCACATAAGTAGACACCTGATTACATCCTGCCTTGATCGCGATCTTCTGGCATCCGGCAACGATTTCCATCAACTGGTCATAGTCTCCCTCGATCGTTGTTTCAAATGGTCCGACATAAGTAGATAATCCAAAGCTCTTAATATAAGCGATACATTCATCCACGATACGGATCACTTCCTCGTCTTCTGTTACATTTGGTAATACTTGAATTGCTACACTTGCGTTCATTTTCTATTTCCTCCCTTTCAATTAGTAACCTACATTATAGTGATTCAAAATAAATAAAATGTCAACCGTGTCTTTTGCCTGACACCGTATTTTTTAATATTCCTCGGCAATATCGATCTCCTCTTCCTCTGCCTTTGAAGATTTGTGAGACAGTGGGGTCTTGTGTAAAAACGCGAAATAATAGCCGCATCCGACAATGCCTGCCCCGCCGACAAGATTGCCAAGCGTGACCGGAAGGAGACTTTTTATCAAAAAGTGAAACCAGGTCAGTCCCTCCGCCTGTATGCCATACTGTGAAGCGGTAAGTAACCCTGCCACTCCGAAATACATATCGGCAATGCAGTGTTCAAATCCGCATAATACAAATAACATGACCGGCCAGAAACTTGTCATCAGCTTTCCGGAAACGCGTTTTGCCGCAAACGACATCCAGATAGCAATGCAGACCAATATGTTACATAAAATTCCTCGGATAAAACTATCCGATACCGCCAGATCCGTTCGTGCCTTTGCGGCATTAACGATTGCCTGCGCCAGATCTCCGCCAAACAGATCCGGTGTATGCCCACACACGACTAATACCGCCACAAATGCTGCTCCCAAAAAGTTGCCGATATAGACAAACAGCCAGTTTCTCAACATTTTAGCAACACTGGTCTTTCCGGATAATACCGCCAGGATAATAAGATTATTTCCGGTAAACAATTCACTTCCGGCAACCAATACCATAGCCATTCCTGCCGGGAACACAACTGCTCCCACTAACTTTGCCACAGAAGCGACCGGAATACCGGCAGACGCTGTTGTCGATGCGATCCCTGCAAATCCAATGAATAATCCGGCAAAAAAGCCTAATAATAACATCTTAAAAATCGATAGATTGCATTTATGGATCCCCACTTCTACATAATTTTTAGCAATTTCCAATGGTGAATGCATGATCATCCTCTTTCTTTTTTCTTTTTACATTGTTCACAAGTTCCATAGATCATGGAGTTTTGACATTGCAGTGTAAATCCATGATCCTGTTCGATATGTGCCGCGATCTCTTTCATAAAATCACATTCCAGATGGATCACCTGACCACATTCCACGCATTTCAAATGCAGATGTTCTCCGCAGTGATGTCCCTGTTCCCGGTACTGGTAGGTCGTCTTACCGCCCTTTTCTGCGACATATTTATTGATACTGTCTTCCGATTCCAGTTTGTCCAGATAACGGTAAATCGTCGTAACATTGACCGGATGCCCCTGCTCCTGCAAATAAGTTTCAATATCTGCCACCGTAACAGTCCGGTAGGCATTTTGTACCAGGTATTCTAATATTTTGGCACGATTTGCCGTTGCATATCCCTTTCCTGCCATAATTCTACTCCTCATTTCTAGGCCTAAAAAACAATTCCCGCAAAACGGATCAACACGCCCCAGATCACACTGATGACATAAAGCAGCGCAATGATCGCAGTATTTTGCTTCCAATCTTTATTTAACCGGACAAGTACCAGTATACCAACACCGGCATTACATAACAAGCCCGACATCATCGCACCCGCTCCAATGATCTTGTCCAGATACAGCTGTGTGATCACAACCGATGAAGCACAGTTCGGGATCATTCCGACAAGTGCCGCTGTCAGCTCACCGATCAAAGGTACACCGGACATTGCCTTTGCCAGTGTCTCTTCTCCGATCAGAGCGATCGCACCATTTAAGAGCAGAGCGATCACGAAGATATACACGAAAATACGCAGGGTATGTTTCGCTGCTGACAGGAAAATTCCGTCTTCACAGTGACAGTGTTCCTTTTCGCACACCTCATGAATATGAATATCACTGTTTTTGTGATGCATGAGGCGTTCATAGACAAGTTCAACGATCAGTCCGGAGATGGCTCCGATCACGACCTTGGCAAGTAACACCTTGGCGATCATGGAAATCGGCGCCGCCTGTGAGATCATGACCGGAAGCATCTCGTCCGATGTCGACAGATAGATGGCGATCAAAGTACCAAGCGTGATCACTCGTCCGGCAAAGAAGCTGGATGCCGCTGCCGAAAAACCGCACTGTGGCAGCATACCAAGCACCGCGCCCCAGAGTGGACCGCTTTTTCCCGCAGTCCGGATCTTTTTTTGCGTCTTATCGCTGGTATGATGCTCCAGCCACTCCATAAATACATAAGTCAAAAATAAAAACGGCACCAGACGGATGCTGTCTGCTACCGTATCTTTCAAAATATCTAACAGCATATGCTTCCTCCAAAAAAATCGCATTTGCAAATTTGCAATTTCATTGCATTTGCAAACAGTTTGCATTTTTACGAAAGCTTATTATACGCGATTTTTCTATTCTGTCAAGAGGTATGCTGCTTTTTGCCGCTATGGCTGTAAAAAACTCTTCATCGTATCAAAGAGCAGCTTGTCATTGATCGGTTTGGCAATATGACTGTTCATTCCCGCCGCAAGAGACTGTTCCACATCCTGTTCAAAGGCATTTGCCGATACCGCAATGATCGGAACCGTTGCTGCATCCTCTCTCGACATACTGCGGATCATTTTGGTCGCTTGAAGTCCATCCATGACCGGCATTTGCAGATCCATCAAAATAGCAAAATACTCATAAGGCTTCGACTGTTCAAATAAGGTGACCGCTTCCTTTCCATTTTTTGCCGTATCATACAACACCCCGACATCTCTCATCATATACTCTACGATCTCACGATTCATAGCATTATCATCGACATTCAATATCTTCTTTCCTTCCAGCGAGAGCTGCTCCGATGTATACGAACGCACTGCCTGTGTTTCCTCTTCGGTGATCTGCTCCTGCTGTACCTCCTCAAACGGCAGTATAATGTTAAATTCCGTTCCAACATGCTTTTTGCTTTTTACCGTGATCTGCCCCTGCATCAAGTCCACTAACTGCTTGACAATAGCCAGCCCCAGTCCGGTACCGGATGCCGCCTCCAATACCCCTGTTTTTTCCTGTGCAAACGCTTCATAGATATGTTCCAGAAAGTCATGCGTCATGCCAATCCCGGTATCGGTGATCCGAAAAGAATAGCATACACGGTGTTCCTCTTTTCTATCCTCCCTGATCTCAAAGACAATCTTTCCCCCATCCGGTGTATACTTCACGGCATTGTGCAAAATATTCACTAAGATCTGCTGAATGTGAATCTTGCTGCCATAAACCATCGTATGAACTAATCGATGTTTCTGCACTGCAAAATCCAGTTCACGGTCGATGATCGCACCACGAATGATCGTCTCGCACTCCTCCAACAGATGATCCATGTCCACTGGCTCCTTCGGCAGTTCCACTTGATTCGTTTCCAGTTTTCTCATATCTAACACATCATTGATCAGGAGCAGTAAATGATTTGAGGAATAACGGATCTTTTCAAAACAGTCACTCAAAATCTCCGGTTTCTCCCGGTTCTTTTCTGCAATATCGATCAAACCCATGATCGCATTGATCGGTGTGCGAATGTCGTGGCTGATACTGGATAAAAATCGTGTCTTAGCTGCATTGGCTGACTCTGCTTTTTCCTTGGACAG
>JALEPA010000244.1 GCA_022766515.1 Lachnospiraceae bacterium
AGAGGAGTTTTGCAGGAACAGGTCTAAGGGAGAGTGGTTTGTCCCGGTAAATACTGCAGATGTGCAGATGAAGCAAAAATATATGGACATGATCCGGCACAGTGCAGCAAATTCTTCTATGGAGCAGATCAACAAATTTGGTTTGCAGATGTTTTACACCGCAGATATGGAAAATGTTTATTATGCAAAAGATATGGACTGTTTTATTGTTGCCGAGACAGAGGAGAATACACTACTTTTGCAGAGTATCATATGTGAAAATAAGGTGGCACTTTCGGATGTTTTGCAGAGAGTGAGCGGGGAATATCGTCAATGCCGGCTTGGTTTCGTGCCGGATCTGAAGGACATGGATATGTGCGAGGCAGAGAAATATGATGGATCCGACAATTACAGGCTGTTTTATTTCGGGGAGCAGCTAAAAAGTATCGAGAAGGAAAAACTTTATTTTCCGAAACTTTCACATGCATAAAGACGGGAGAAAAAGAAAAAACTCTTGACAAATAAACGACCGTTTACTAATATGGAAATGTGAACGGTCGTTTATTCTTTGCTTGGAGGAGGATAGTGTTAAAAATACCGCTGATGCAGCATTTTTATACAGGGCTATTTGTGCCGCAGACATCACAAAATAGCCCTGATCGCAGAGCAAAATCTGATATTTTGCTCGCGATTCCTTCAATGCAAAGCGTCTGCGGAATGGAGAGTAGCATGCATAATAGAAAAGAAGAAATATTAACCGTGGCATTACATCTGTTTGCCAGGGATGGTTATGAGGCTGTTTCAGCCAGCAAGATAGCCGGTGAACTGGATATGACAAAAGGGGCATTATATCGTCATTACAAAAGCAAACGAGATATTTTTGACTGCATTGTAAAGCGAATGGAACAGCAGGATGGTGAACAGGCATCTGATTATGATATGCCGGAAGAGGATAAGGAGAGAATGCCTGAAAAGTATGAGGAAGTATCACTGGATGATTTTGTAAAATACAGTAAGTCTATGTTTGAATACTGGACAGAGGATGATTTTGCATCATCGTTTCGGAAAATGCTGACAATAGAACAGTTTCGCAGTGAAGAGATGCAGAAGTTATATCAGCAATATCTCGTATCAGGACCGGCTTCCTATGTGAAAGATTTATTTGAGAGCATGGGAATGATAGATGCCAAAGAGAATGCAGACAGATTTTATGCAGTTATGCATTTCTATTACAGTGTTTATGATGGTACAGATGATAAATCAAGGGTAAAAGAGGAGTTTGTATCAGCAGTAAATAGTATGGTACAGGAGTTGAAAGAAAGGAAAGTTATATCATGAAGAATAATATAGTAATTCGTTTAGAAGAAAAAAGTGACTATCGTGAGGTGGAAAATCTGGTACGAGACAGCTTTTGGAATGTGTATCGTCCGGGTTGTCTGGAGCATTATGTTCTAAATCAGCTAAGATATGATCCGGCATTTGTACCGGAGCTTGATTTTGTTATGTATCGGGACGGGGAACTCATCGGACAAAACATTTTTGTGAGAACCACAATTGCAGCAGATGATGGAAGAAGCATTCCGATCATGACTATGGGACCGATTTGTATCAAGAATGAATATAAACGGAAAGGATATGGGAAAATCCTGCTTGATCATTCATTGGAAAAGGCGGCAGAACTTGGCTGTGGAGCGTTATGTTTTGAGGGAAATATTGATTTCTATGGAAAAAGCGGTTTCAGACAGGCAAGCGAGTATGGCATCTGTTATCAGGGCTTGCCGGAGGGGGAAGATGCATCGTTCTTCTTATGCAGGGAACTGAAATCAGGATATCTTGATGGAATTACAGGAGAATATGCAACACCGAAAGGATATCTGGTTGATGAGCAGGAAGCAGAGGAATTTGATAAGCAGTTTCCATATAAAGAGAAAAAGAAAATGTCGGGACAGATTTTTTAAATATGAAAGTTGGCAGTACTATGCATCTTGGTAACAGCTTTATGCATGTTAGTTGTTTGTATATAGACAATATCATCAAATCGCGATAGAGTGATCATGGTGGCAAATTGCCAAATAATATATGGAGAGGTAGCTGGTATGGAAGAACGAAGTGGAGTCCTGGTACAGAATGAAAAACATGCGAATAAATCGGTTGCTAAGGTGATGAGAATTACATTCCTGATTTTCTCTGTTATTTTTCTTTTAAATGTATTTGGGATTTTTGTTGTAGATATGAAAATAATGACAATTGCATATGTATTGGGGACAATATTATTGTGGCTTCCTACAATCATTGTGAATATTGCAAAATTGGAAGGTGCATATGTTAAATATTTGCTGGCAATCTGTGCGGTTATATTTGTAACTATTGTGACAGCAACATTAGGATATCATGTTGTACTTTTATATATTTATGCGATTGCGATTGGCAGCCTGTATTTTTCAAAGCGGATAAATATATTAACCACAATACTGTCCGTCATCGGAGTATCCGTTGGGCAACTAGTCTGTTTCGCATTTACAATTTTCCCGGATAAGAATTTTACCACATATTATAAATTAATTGTGTACGGGATTATTCCAAGAGCAATGGTGTTAATTGCAGTTGCTGCTATTTTTACAATGCTCTGTGAGCGTACCGCAGGGATGCTGTCAAATCTCATGAATGCGGAAGAGCAGGAGCAGATGTTACAGAATATAAAGGCTATGCATAAGAAATCGCAGGAAACTTCGGGAATACTTATGAGTATGGTACAGGAGTTGTCTGAAATTACAGAAAAATCCACAAGATCGAATGAGCAGATTGTGAGAGAAACCGGAAATGTGCTGGAAAGCTTTAGCAGTAATACACAAGAGATTACGAATGCGAATGAACGTACACAGGATATTAGTGCCAGATTAGAAGAACTAGCTTCTATAAATGAAAAGGTATCCGGGCTTGCAAGAAAAGTCAATGGACTGTCCAAAGATAATCAGAACAATATGGATCATGCAACAAGCAGTATGAAACAGATTCATATGAGTACAAAGGAGTGCAAAGAAATTATATGCAGACTGGGTGAGGAATCAAAAGAAATTCTTGGGATCACTCAGACGATTTCAGGAATTTCCCGGCAGACGAATATTCTCGCACTTAATGCAACGATTGAAGCAGCCAGAGCCGGCGAGCAGGGAAAGGGATTTGCTGTAGTTGCCGAGGAAATACAGAAACTTGCAGAGCAGACCCAAAAAGCAGTGGATGATATCGGAGAAATTGTGACGGAATCGGTACAAAATACAGATGGGGCAGTATCTGTTATGGAACAGAGTGTGAGATTTACAGAAAACGGGATGCGTAGTATTCAGGAAGCAGGGGATTCTACATCTATGATTACGGCATCTAATGAGCTGGTGACTAAGCAGATTATGGAGATGGATAAGGCAGTAGAAAATATAAGGATTCATAGCAGTGAAGTGGCATCATCGATGGAGCAGGTAAATGTTAATACACGGAGCAATTACCAGGCAATTGAACATGTAACCGCAGCAACGCAGGAAAATAGTGCGGGGGCAAAGGCTATAGAAGATATGGTTGTGAGAATAAGGACATTAGCTATGGAGCCGGAAAGGAAAAACGATGAGAGTAACGGAAAAACTTGTGAAAAGTCCAAATGAAGAGGGTGTAATTCTTCAATACATAAGACTTACCAAGGATTTTGAAGAGGTAAAAGAATATGTGCAGCATAAAGGGGAGGCTTTGATCGGGTATACGCAGAACAGAGAAAGAGTATCAGTCAGAGTAGAGGATATTCTGTATTTTGAGATTGTAGATGGCATAGTATTTGCATATACTGTGGACAGTGTTTATGAAATCAAAGGAAGACTGTATCAGGTAGAAGAAAAGGTCAGCAGAAGAACCATATGTAGAGCATCTAAAGCAATGCTTGTTAATGTAGAACATATTACTTCTGTTCGAACGGCGTTGAATGGAAGATTATATGCCAAAATGGAAAACGGAGAAGAAATACTGATTACAAGAAGATATGCTAAGGAAATTGAAGATTGTTTTATGGAGGATGATGACGATGAAAGAATTTGATCCGAAAAGAGAGTTTCTGTTTGATTACATAACGGTTGTGGCAGA
>JALEPA010000256.1 GCA_022766515.1 Lachnospiraceae bacterium
CCAATCTCTTTGAGCACTCTTCTTGCAGGAATGTTACCTGTTCCATGAAGTGGTGTGTACACGATCTTGAGATCTTTGCCTACTTCCTTAATGCTATCCCAATGGATTACCTGTTTCTTCAACTCTTCAATATAGGAATCATCGATTTCTGCTCCGATCTGCTCGTACAATCCCTGCTCGATCGCTGCAGGCTTGTCCATTGTCTTAACCGTTGCATAATCAGTTACTGCCTTTACCTCTGCCATAATTCCGGTATCGTGAGGTGGTGTGATCTGTGCACCGTCCTCCCAATATACTTTATATCCATTGTACTCCGGTGGGTTGTGGCTTGCCGTGATGTTGATTCCGGCTACACATTTCAACTGACGCACTGCATAGGACAACTCCGGTGTTGGACGAAGAGATTCAAATACATACGCCTTGATGCCATTTGCTGCCAGGCAAAGTGCTGCCTCATCTGCAAACTCCGGTGACATACGACGGGAATCAAATGCGATCGCTACACCCTGAGCAGCCTTGCCAGCCTTCAAAATGTAGTTTGCCAATCCCTGTGTTGCTTTACGAACCGTATAAATATTCATACGATTTGTTCCGGCTCCGATCACACCACGAAGTCCGGCTGTTCCGAATTCAAGATCCTTGTAAAAGCGTTCCTTGATCTCGTTGTCATCCGCAGCGATTGCCTTCAGCTCTGCTTTTGTGTCCTCATCAAAATAAGGATTCTCCAACCATGATGCGTAAATGTCCTTGTAATCCATCTTTGTCCTCCATTCTGTCTCTGGCAGTCACGCCGTTATGTACGCCTCTGCCGGTCCTTTAGTATTTTTATTTCCCAACCCGATTTTCCTATGTGATCACCCCTTGCTCTCTGCCACCAGATCTGCAAACTTCAATGTGACATCTTCGTCGTCGTCCAAAATGTCGACGGAATAACTTTTGGTCACATAACCGCTCTGGCTCAAAGTGATGGTTTGAGAACCGATCACCTTGGTAAATTTGCAAGGTGCCAGACCTTTGTATACATTATCCAGATAAACCTCCGCACCTCTTGGTGCCGTCACGGTAATGGTATGATCGCTGTCCACCGTCTTCGTTACCGTCCGACTGCTATCTGTTGTCTGGCTGCTCGTTGAAGCACTACTCGTTGGCGATGCTGTCGCTCCAGCCGCCGGAGTTGCCGTAGCACTTCCCTCAACGGATGCTTCCGCTTCTATCAGATCAATGTGTACTTCTTTTGCAGGGTCCTCTACATCCAGCGTTCCTGTATAGGTATCGTACCCATTCATAGAAACATTTATTCGATACTCTCCATAGTTTAATGCAACAGGCTGTGAATAGTCAACTGTTGTTCCATTTATTGTTAAATCTGCCCCATCCGGTTCGATCTGGAATGTAATCATTCCGACATTTTCCACAACAGAAACATAGTCCGAAAAGTCCGCTGTGACTTCTTTGTCTGCCTGCACCGTCACACTTTTGGTCGCCACCGCTTTTCCCTTACACAGGGTAACCCGATGAACCCCTTCCGGCACAGTCAACAACATATTGTCGGTGATCGGTAAAATAATGCTGCTGCCAACCTCGACCATTCCCTTGGCAAAGTCTTCATAATTTGCCAATCGTATATATCCATGTCCCGCCGTGCGTATGATCGAATATACTTTGTATCCCACGCCACGCACTGTCAGACGATCACTGTCGCTTAACTCTGTCAATTCGATCACGCGGTCACCCGACTGCGCATCTGTATTCTGCGATGCGATATAGGTGTTGTTGGAATATTGATACTTTTTGCCCGCCAGTTTCATCATGCTGTCTTCGCTCTGAAAAGTAAAACTGTCGACCTCATCATATTCCCACACATCTTGTGGCACACCTGCTGTCACGATCATAGCTTCCCCGCGTCGATATTCCGCCCGTATGATCTCTCCGGTCGTGATCTGATCGCCTGTGATCGATTCTCCAAATTTGTTGGTCATCTGGGAACTACTGTCGTAGTACAACGATGTTTCCAGATTGCTGTCCAACTGTCGGAGAACAAGTTTTTCTTTCTGTATATCCGTCTGCACAACCACGCCCGTTAATTCTGCCGTTATCCCCGGTGTTGCCGTCACGGACACATCGTTCTGCGCTGTCCTATTTCTCCGCGAATTGCTCGACGCTACAGTAGCTACGGCAATTCCGACCATCAAAAGACAACCGATCGTCAATATAAGATTAAGCCGTTTTCCTCTTTTTTCTGTATCCAATGCCGCCTCCGTTATCTCCAATGCTATCGCATTGTTGTATCCAACTGCTCTGCCCTTCTATACACCGCTGCCTTTTGCCCTATTACTGCCGTATATAGAAAATGCTTGGTATTCCCTCAAAACCACTCAATATATTATCACAGAGCACTAGGAAAATCAAAGTAAATATGCTTTCATTTCCTGCAAAAACTGCATGCGTTTTTCTTCCTGTTTCTGTATTTTGATCAATTTGTCATAATTTTTGCCCGACATCCAGCATTTCTTTCCATTATAATAGAAGTTGCACTGTTTCCAATATTTCTCAGGGAACAACAAAAGTGTATATAACAGATGACTCTCTTCGCTTGACAATCGGCGTTCTGCCTGGTAGGCATCCAACATGGCGATCCCCCAGTCCACACGCCATCCGTTTTTCTCCATCGCCTTGCGAAGGAATCCATACAGGTCCATTATTTGGACACCTACCTTCGCATTTCCAAAACTGGTGGTAATGATGTCCTTGCCACGAAATAACACATTATGATAATTGTAGCTGCCATGCAAGACCGCCCCCTGCTTTTCACCTTCATCTTCTAACAGCGTCAAATTGTGCTGCAAGTTTTCCAGTGCTGCAGCCTCCTCTGCCTGCCGATAGTAATGTGGGTATTCTTCCAAAATGGCAAGCTCCATCTCATTTTTTCTTCTTTTGGCGCGAATATAG
>JALEPA010000007.1 GCA_022766515.1 Lachnospiraceae bacterium
ATCGTCCACTTGGAAATGCCGATTGCCACCGAAGAGCAGATGGAACATGCTGCGATCCGTGAAAAAGAGACGAAACGCCGTAAGAGTTCCTTGAAGGGACTGCGTATTTTGGCGGTCGAAGATAACGATGTCAACCGTGAGATCATTTTGCGGCTTTTGAGAGCAAGAGATGCTGTTGTAGAGACGGCAGGTAATGGTTTGGAAGCGGTACAGCAGTATTTGAAGCGGCCGGCGTACTATTATGATGCGATTTTGATGGATGTGCAGATGCCATGTATGAATGGAATTGAGGCAACGAGAGAAATCCGCCATACGGATCGTCCGGATGCGGAAACGATACCGATCATTGCCATGACGGCAAATGCGTTTCAGGATGATAAGGAAGCAACCAAAGAGGCGGGAATGAATGCACATTTGAGCAAACCGATCAATATTGGACAGATCGTAACGGTAGTATGCCGAGAAGTGTCCAAAAACAAAAAAGAATAGAAAGAGTATAGAGACAAGGAGAATTGTTGTGCAGTATCAATTAGATTGGAAGGATTACTTTGAAAAGTCGGCAGAAGTTGTTGCAGAAGGACAGGTATTATTACGCAACAACGGGGTGCTGCCGCTTGATAAAAATAAAAAGATCGCTGTTTTTGGCAGAATACAGTTGGATTACTACAAGAGTGGAACCGGATCAGGTGGTATGGTCAATGTCCCCTATGTTGTAACGATCGTGGATGGACTGCGCCGGGAAGGAATCGAAGTCGAAGAGACATTGTACCGGACTTATGTAGACTGGGTGCAGGAGCATCCTTTTGATGTGGGGACCGGCTGGGGCATGGAGCCTTGGTGTCAGGAAGAAATGTCATTGTCAGACCGGCTTTTGCAGGAAGTGGCAGAGAAGACGGATACGGCGCTGGTCATTATCGGTCGTACTGCCGGAGAAGAGCAGGATAATAAGTTGGAAGAGGGCTCTTTTTTATTGACACAGGCAGAAAAGACCATGTTAGAGCAGGTTCGCTGCAACTTTGACAAGATGGTGGTTGTCTTGAATGTCGGAAATATCATGGATACCGAGGTGATCGAAGATCTTGGCGTCGATGCGTTATTGTATGCATGGCAGGGCGGCATGGCAGGCGGACTTGGCACGGCAAGGGTCTTGTCAGGTGCCGTCAATCCGAGTGGAAAACTTCCGGATACCGTCGCAAAACAGGTGTCAGATTATAGCAGTGATGCCTTTTTCGGCGGTGAAACGGGCGACTGTTATGCGGAGGATATTTATGTAGGATACCGTTATTTTGCAACCTTTGCACCACAGGCGGTCAAATATCCGTTTGGATATGGACTGTCTTATACGACTTTTGCTGTCGAGACGGAGGCAGTGACGAAACGACAGGGTGGCTATACCTGCAAGGTACAGGTGACCAACACCGGAGCGATGGCAGGAAAAGAAGTGGTACAGGTCTATGTATCTGCTCCACAGGGAGAACTTGGCAAACCGGAAAAAGTGTTGGCGGGATTTGCAAAGACAAAATTGTTAGAGCCCGGAGAGACAGAGCAGTTAGTGATCGAGATCCGTGAAAAGGATCTTGCATCTTATGATGACAGTGGTTGTACCGGACATCCGTATTGTTTCGTATTGGAAAAGGGAAATTACCGTTTTATGATCGGAACGGATGCGTCTGTCAGCAAAGTTGTGGCAGAATTTGCTTATGAAGAGACGATTGTAATTGAACAATTATCACAGGCATTAGCACCGGTCAGCCCATTTAAGAGAATGAAACCCGCTGCAGGGCAAACACAGGGCGAGTACGAGGTGTTGTGGGAGGAAGTCCCACTTCTTGCAGAGTCCGAGGAAAAACGCAGAGAACAGTATTTGCCGGGAGATCGGGAGATCATCGGAGATCAGGGATGGAAACTGCAGGATGTACTACAAGGCAAGGTGACGATGGAGCAGTTTATCAGTCAGCTGTCCAAAGAGGAGCTCAATTGTCTGGTGCGTGGAGAAGGCATGGGAAGTCCAAGAGTGACAGCGGGAACGGCATCTGCTTTTGGTGGCGTCAGTGATGCCTTGACAGCGTATGGAATCCCTTGCGGATGTTGTGCAGACGGACCATCCGGTATGCGTTTAGACTGCGGTACTAAAGCATTTTCCATTGCCAATGGTACACTGATCGCATCGACTTTTGATCCTGCACTGGTAGAAGAGTTATTTACCATGCTGGGAACGGAGATGACGATGAACAGGGTAGATTGTCTGCTCGGACCGGGAATGAATATTCACAGACATCCGTTAAATGGCAGAAACTTTGAATATTTTTCCGAGGATCCTTATCTGACCGGAAGTATGGCATCTGCAGAGCTGCGTGGATTGAATAAAGCAGGTGTTGACGGCGCGATCAAACATTTTTGCGCCAATAATCAGGAGACGAATCGCCATGAGTTAGATAGCGTGATCTCAGAGCGGGCACTGCGTGAAATTTATCTGAAAGGGTTTGAAATGACGGTAGAGCAGGGATGTGCGCATGCCATTATGACCACCTATGGAGCGGTCAATGGATTATGGAATGCGAGCAATTTTGATCTGACAACCACGATCCTTAGAGAGCAGTGGGGATTTGACGGCTTTGTCATGACCGATTGGTGGGCAAATATCAATGAGCGCAACAAGCCGATCGACAAAAATAATTTTGCGGCGATGGTGCGTGCGCAAAATGATGTGTATATGGTATGTTCGGATGGCTCCAAGGGCGATGATAATGTGATGGAAGCCTTGGAAAATGGTTCTTTGACGCTTGGGGAACTGCAAAGGTGCGCAGGCAATGTATGTCGATTTTTATTACACACCCATGCGATGGAACGCATG
>JALEPA010000017.1 GCA_022766515.1 Lachnospiraceae bacterium
CTGTGCTTTTTTAGTTATCAGTCTCCGCCATTCGTAAGTACCGCCACTACTTTTCCGTTCTTCATATATAGCTCCCCAAAATAGCCGCCACTATAATATTTTCCTTTCCCAGCTTCTTGGATATGTGAATAATATATTTCTAATTCTTTCATATATCTCTTGACCGCTTTTCTAGACACTCTGCGATAAGTCTGGTGCTCATTAACATTTGGAAACAATACATCTGTATAGTAAAAACGACAATTTTTCGAAAGCTTTACTGTCATTTTCTTTTTATAAAAATACGGATCTGCACTATCGTAATAACCCTTTTGTGGACGAATAACAAGGCGATCTCCAGTCATCTTCACAATCTGATACTGTGTCGCTTGGTCCTTACGGTTCGTGTTCTTGACAAGGTGTTTCTTCCCCTTTGTAAGACTTAACTCTCGATATACTTTGATTCCTTTTTTGTATTTGAATAAATCATATGTCGACGCAGATGCCTCTGCTCCAATCGTTGTTATACAAATACAAGCTAATACCAATAGTGCAAAAAGTTTTGTAATTTTCTTATTCATAATGATCCTCCTTTTCTGCATTATGCCTATCATAAATTAAAACAAATCATCGTAATCATCAGCATCCAGACCAGCATCTTCCAACGCTTCTATGCGTTCCTCTTCATCCATGTCTTCCAGATCGCTTAGATCCAATCCGGCGTCAAAAATTCCCGACTCCATTTCCTCATCTTCATCTACATGGTAATCCGAAGAAAACTCTCCACTTGGATCATCGTATCCAAACAACTGCTGATGCTCCTCCCTGCTCGAGCAAAGCAATTCGTCACCGACCTCTCTCTCGAAAGCATCGACTTCACCATCTTCATTCAAATCCATCCAATCGTCAAATCCCATAATACTCCTCCTTTTTTACATTTCTTTTAATAATTAGATCCCATATACTCTGCAAAAATATATCAATCTTTGCAAAGTCCTAGTGCTCACCTATGAGGTATTATACCAATAATCGGTATCATTCCACAAGTCTTTAGTTGGGCATGACCTTGTAAAAAAGCTTTTTCTCTCATAACCTCTAATCGTACTTTCTTCTATGTCGAATCCGTAAGTATGTCTGCAAGGATAAATCCAATAATAGCAGCAAAATAATTAATGTCTCTACACCATATCCCTAAAATACAGATTGCCAAAATTGCATTTGGTCCTCTCCAAAGCACGAACTTTCCAGCATCCTTATCTGTTCTGAATCTATGTAAGCCATATCGAACAACTAAGGTCATCACAAAAAATCCCATTCCATATAGCATCAACCCTAACATTTATCCACCTCATAAATAAAGAATAAAGAGTCGCTTGCGACTCTTTCGCGCTCGAGCAGTGCTGTTTACAGCTAACTTCTTCTCCGCGAGATGCGCATCTCGCCCGGAGGGCTTTTTAATTCATAGGATGTAATTTCCTATGAATCAAAAAAATCTTGCATATTTTCATCTTCCCATTCAACCTCTGCGAAATTTTTTTCACCGGTTGTTTATGGTCTCGTGTCCATTGTAGTATATGCTCTTGAACAGCCAGCGATATATTTTCTAAACTTTCTCTCCCCTGATATTGAAAATCAATTTGCTTAGCATCTTGACGCAACAGATCATCAATATAGCAAAAAAGTTTATTTTTTGAACGAAAAATCATACCGTTTTTTACATAATAGTTTTCTGCCACTTCACAACATCTCGGGAGTTTATCCTCGACTTTGTGATCCTGTACAATCAGCTTATCTGTTAGATTAAAATAATCATACGCTATCGTTCCATTTTTCCTATCACTTGCCCCAATATCCCATGTAACATCTAAATGATAAGGGTTCTGTTCCACCTCCACAATATTCCAAGCATGCTTTTCATATTGATGATTTCTATTTGATTCTCCTGTCGCAACAATACATTTTACATCGACTGCATTCAGTAAAACCTTTGCTGCTTTGGCAATCCCTTCGCATTGTGCCTTATGATGTGCAAAAACACCAATTATATTATGAGAAGCAATAAGTCGAACCGGTTGCTTCAAATCGGATCCGTCAAAGTCGTATTCTATATTCTGACACATCCAATCATGAACCTTCTTCTCCCTATCATAATCGGTTCCTTCCAGCAATCTTAAATCTGCAATCAACTGATTTACCACACTCTCAATCTTTCTTTTATACTCCTTAACTTTTTTCTCACTAAAAAAATACTGAGGGCATATTGCCACATGGGAAAATTTATCAGAAGCCCAACTGCACGCCGATTGA
>JALEPA010000060.1 GCA_022766515.1 Lachnospiraceae bacterium
TAATAAGGAATTGCCATGTTGCAGGCAATTGCGAACTCAATTACTGCTACCAGTATAACAGGTATTGAAATAGATTTGAAGGTCAGCAAAATAATAATAAATATCGCTATGATGGAAACATTATTTACCATCGTAAGATCCACATCGGTAACATCCTGCAGATCCTTCATCATTGGTGCCTCACCGATGACCATACCATCTTTCTGATAGCCCTTGACGATCTTATCAATCTTGGCAAGCTGTGCATTCACTTCATCCGTTGCCGAACTGTAGTCGGAGCTGACAAACATCAATTCATAATTGTCGCTCTTTAACATGCTCTTAACATCTTCCGGTATCATGGAATCCGGCAGGTTAGAACCAACTAAGGAGTTCAGACCGATCACCCATTTTACACCGTCGACTTTTTTGATATCCTTACTCATCTGGTTCTTATCCTTGGCACTCAGTCCATTTTTCAAAAGAACCATATGCATGTTACTCATATCAAATTTGGATTTCAGTTTTTCGTTTGCCTGATTACTTGGAATGTCATCCGGCAAAGACTGATCTATATTGTAGTAGATCTTGTAATTGTTATTACCATGAATTGCCGGTACTAACAATACTAAGAACAATACCAAAGCTACATATCTGCCTTTTACAATGCCGTGTGACAATTTATCAAGTGATGGAATCAAAGGTTTATGTTCTGTCTTTTCAATCACCTTGTCACAAACTAAAATCATTGCAGGAAGTACAGTAACACAAGCAATTACACCAATGACAACACCCTTTGACATGACAATACCGATATTCATACCAAGCTTAAATGTCATGAAACAAAGTGCCAGGAATCCTGCAATCGTTGTAATGGAACTACTTGTTACGGATTTGAAAGTATTGCTGATTGCGTGAGCCATTGCTCGATTCTTATCACCTTCGTAACGCTCCTTGTTCGCCTCATAACTCTCTAACAGGAAGATGGAGTAATCCATCGTTACCGCCAGCTGCAATACCGCTGCGAGCGCCTGCGTAATATAGGAAATCTCTCCTAGGAAAATGTTGCTTCCTAAGTTGTACACGATCGCCATACCGATATTCAATAAGAAGATCATTGGCGTCATGAATGAATTCATTGTCAGGAACAATACGACCAAGGAAAGCACTGCTGCGATAACTACATACATTGGCATTTCCTTCAAAGCCAGGTCCTTGATATCTGTTACAATACCCGACATTCCGCTGGCGTATACATTTTTGCCAACTTCCTTTCGGATCTCTGTGATCGCATTCATGGTATCATCTGCTGATGTTGTATCATCAAACAGCGCGATCATCATGGTGGCGTCTCCGTTGAAAAACGCCTTTCTCAGATCTTCCGGTAACATTTCTGTTGGAACAGAAATATCGACCGCATCATCATACCAAAGTACATCCTGTACATGGTCTATCTTCTCAATCTTCTTCTCTAACTGTGCAACATCTTTCATCGGCATATCCTCTACCACTATCATAGAGAATGCACCCATACCAAACTCATCTACCATGATGTCCTGACCTTTGACCGTCTCCAAACTTTCCGGTAAATAGCTCAATACATCATAATTGACTCTGGTACTTACATAACCGATTGCTGAAGGAATCAACAGCAGGAAAGCAATGATCAGAATCAAACTCTTGTGTTTGGTAATCCATTTTCCAACACGAATCATTAATATCCCTCCTAAATGATAAAACTTTCTCAAAAAAATGACCGCTAGTCATTTTTAATTCGTAGAGTATCCTACCACAAAAATGACCAGCGGTCAATATTTATTTTTTGAATTTATAAGATTTTATAAATTGTTTATTTTTCGGCTAACAACATCATGATCTCATTGCTTCTTGCCACAAATTCTGTCATTTCCTCTGCAGGAAGTGGTTTATGTGCGATCATCGCCAGATCATACAGCTGCTTACAGAACAGATCGACCTGATCTCCATCTTTATGCTCCATAATATACTGTACAAGAGCATTGGAAGAGTTTAAGATCAATGTCTCTCCACCGCCAAACATTCCGGCATCCATGCCACCGCCCATGCTGTACATCTTCATCATATCCTGCATACGACGAGTCTCCTCGGACAATGTCATCATGGAAGAAATCTTTTCATTCTTGAATTTCTGCACCTTGACTTCCAACTGATCTTTACCCAATGCCTTTTTGAAGATCTCAGAAAGTTCTTCTGTCTGCTGCTTCAGCGTATCCTCATCAACTTCTTCCGTCATGGAATCTGTGACATCTGCATCAATACGCTGGAATTTCACTTTCAGATCGCCCTGCTCCAACTGAGAGATAAATGGCTGATCGATCGTATGCGTCAGAACAACGGCATTCATGCCCTGCTCCTTGAACATATTAATGTACTGGCTCTGCTGCTGCATATCCGTTACATAATAAACGATCGTTGGCTCTTCCTCTTTGTCCTCGGCATTATTATCTGTATCTGCTTTTTCCGCAGTATCTGCAGCTTCTTCCTCTGCTTTCTCCGGTTTCACTGCATCTACATAATCCTTCAAAGAGATATATTTATCATCCAGATCCTTGAAAATAATGTAATCTTCCATCTTCTCACGGAACTTCTCATCTTTCAGGCAGCCATATTTGATAAACGGACTGATGTCATCCCAGTATTTTTCATAGCTTTCTCTGTCAACCTTACACATACCGGAAAGTTTGTCAGCCACTTTCTTCGTAATATAATCAGAAATTTTTCTGACAAATCCATCATTCTGCAATGCACTACGAGATACATTCAACGGAAGATCCGGACAATCGATGACACCCTTTAACAGCATCAAAAATTCAGGAATGACTTCCTTAATATTATCTGCGATAAATACCTGGTTGTTGTACAGTTTGATCACACCCTCAAGGTTGTCATACTGTGTATTTACCTTAGGGAAATACAAAATACCTTTGAGGTTGAATGGATAATCCATATTTAAATGGATCCAGAATAATGGCTCTTTATAATCCTGGAATACGGTTCGATAAAACTCTTTGTACTCCTCTTCCGTACAGTCATTTGGATGCTTCATCCACAATGGATGAATATCACTAATAGAAACCGGACGCTTGTTGATCTTAGCCTTTTCCTTACGAGGAGATACTTCCACGATCTCTTTCTCACCATTCTCGTTTTCTTTCTCCTCGGTCTTTGCCTCCTCAACGATCGTCTCTACGACAACATCATCCTCACGCACATCGGCTGCATCGATCGTCTCATATTCCTGCTCTGCATTTGCTTTAGATAAGAAGATCTCGACCGGCATGAAGGAACAATATTTGTTCAGGATCTCACGAACACGATACTCGTTGGCAAATTCCAAGCTGTCTTCTGATAAATACAAAGTGATCGTCGTACCAACTGTCTCCTTTGTACCCTCGGACATCTCGAAATTAATTCCACCCTCGGACTCCCAAAGTACCGGAGTTGCACCCTCTTTCCAAGAGCGTGTATTGATCGTTACTTTGTCTGCTACCATAAATGCGGAATAAAATCCAAGACCAAAGTGACCGATGATCTGTTCCTCATTTGTCTTGTCCTTATATTTCTCCAAGAAATCTGTTGCTCCTGAGAAAGCAACCTGGTTGATGTACTCATCTACTTCCTCCTCTGTCATACCAAGTCCGGTATCTGTCAAGGAAATCGTCTTGTCTTCCGGATCTACTACGACCTGAATCTGTGCCTTATAATCATCCGGCATATCGTACTCGCCCATGATATCGAGTTTCTTCAACTTAGTGATCGCATCACATCCATTGGATACAAGCTCTCTCAAGAAAATATCATGGTCAGAATATAACCATTTCTTGATGATCGGAAACATATTTTCGGAATCAATTGATAAACTACCTGTTCTGTTTTGCATTGTCATCTCTCCTATTCTATCTCTATGATCTTGTCCACAGTCCCCGTGAAATCTGCTTTTGTATCACAGACAGACCGTAGACCGGCGGCAGCTTATTTGCTACCTTCATCGTGTTCTTTCCATTGTTAGCACTCTTCTCTATTGACTGCCAACAATCTCTAAGCAGTATAATAATACTCGTTTACGAAAATGTCAAGTAGTTGTACTACAGCCAACGATCTCCGAATAACTTTCGCTGCATCCAGATTTCCGGATCAAGCCGGTTATCTAATAACAGCCATAACTTCATATACATGGCAACAGGAGATGCTTTCGGCAACAGCCTGATCCCATAGGATCGATAACTTGCTGTGCTCTCATATACCATATCCGGATCTGCCCCACACAAAAACACCGGAATGTTTTTTGCCCTTGCTGTCCCAAAAAACTCTGCTGCATCCGGATTGTCACTGCAGATCGTTCCGGCATGATACGAATGATGCAACACTGCTTTGGTTTCTCCGGTAAGGGTCGGATAACGCATTCCGGGACTCGGAATGATCTGCAAGATCGGTGCATCCCAGGCGGATGGTGCATGAAGCGGACATGGTACCGACGGCTCTTGCTCTCCAGCCATCTTCTCCCAAATGTCATTGTATCGAAATCCATTTTCCCCATCAAACCATCCAAATGCCTGGTCCTGCACACTGTATACCGAATCTGTATACGCTTGATGCGCCAAAACTGCTGTACCGCAATGGATCACCGGATCCTGCCCGGTATTGCGGTAAGATACAAACACGCCTTCCGCTTTGCCCGGATGTTCTTTTGCCCAGGCAAGAAATTCCACTGCATAGCGAAAATTGTCCTGCCCGTTCGCCCGTACATCCTGTAACACATAATTACTGGAAACAAGTACGATCGGAATCCTGCTGTCTCCAAATAAATAACCAAGTGCCGCAGCAGAATACGCCAAGGTATCCGTTCCATGCGTTACGATGATCCCCTCTGCCCATCCCTCATCCAGCATTTGCCGAGCCGCACCGGACAACTGTGCGATTGTCATTCCGGTACTATTTTCACTCAATATCGTAAACGGTGATACTGTGCGATACTGTACTGTTTCCCCTGTGCTCGTATGCGCCGTCTGCCGCAACAGGACATTTGCCCCTTCTCCGGCAGGACCAATCCCGTTTTCTTTTTGAACACTCCCGATCGTTCCCCCCGTAAAAATTACTCCTATGTTCATCTCTTCTCTATCCTTCCTTACCACAAGTGTACCAATTTCCCATCATCACTTGTTATCGCATACAAATATATACCACATAAATAACATACAATGCCAGCATGGTAATTCCTTCCCACCGAACCAGCTTTTGCTTCGTCCAGGAGAAAAGTAACACCAAAATGCTCATGACCACCAACACCATCGTATCAATGACATTTTCCATATAAAACTTCAACGGACTGATCGAGCCTGCAACTCCCAAAACAAACAATATGTTGAAGATGTTCGAGCCGATCACATTTCCCAATGCCATATCGATCTCTTTTTTGCGGGCAGCCACAACGGAAGTCACGAGTTCCGGCAGACTCGTTCCACAGGCAACAATCGTCAAACCGATCAGATTATCTGACATTCCGAAGAATTTTGCAATGTTTGATGCGCTGTCGACTACCAGATTACCGCCCCAGGCGATAGCAATCGTGCCACCAACGATACATAACAGGCATTGCCACATTGGACGGATCTTGTACTCTGCTTCTTCCTCCGATTCTCCCTTATTTCTTGCGTTCATCGCAGAGCGGATCATCCAGACAAGAAATCCTGCAAATATAATAAGAAGAATCACACCATCAACTCTGCCAAGATTCATCTGATGATACCCCAGTGCCAAAAGCAGGACAGCAACAATGATCGAAAATGGAAACTCTCCCTTCAATGTTTGTTTGCTCACCGGCAATTCACAAAACAGGCAGCACACACCGCACACAAACATGAGATTAAAAATGTTCGAGCCGACAATATTCCCGACTGCCACTCCGGTATTCCCCGCCAATGCCGCACTAATGCTCACGGCACATTCCGGAAGACTGGTTCCCATCGCCACAATGGTCATTCCAATGATCAACGATGGTACACGAAACTTTTTCGCCACACCGGAGCTGCCATCCACAAAGAAATCCGCACCCTTGATCAACAGTGCAAAACCTACAACAAGCAACACATAATCCATGTCTTACCTCCTATCATTCAAAAAAAGTGCAACCAAGTGATTCTCTCACTCTTAGTTGCACTTTTATCCCATGACTCCGGCACAACTAAAAGTGTGCAAGAGTCTCATTATTTAAGATTAAGCCAGATTTCCACAAAAATCTTTCTGTGTTCCTCGAGGTTGTTGGCTTAGCCACGCCCTTTGACGCTAACTACTCCCTCATGCTCTATCAGACTAACAAAGCAGGAAAATATTGTCAACAAGTTCTTCTCGACAGTTTTCTGCAAAACATGACAGCTTTATTTTGCCACGATATTGACAATGCGTCCAGGAACATAAATTTCTTTGACAATGTTGCCGGAAAGCTTATCACCCAAAGCATCTTTTGCCTTTGCCAGCACTTCATCCTTTGGATCATCTTTTCCAATGGAAATCGTTGCCTTGGTCTTACCATTGATCTGGACAGCGATCTCAACCGTAGACTCTACCGTCTTTGCCTCTTCAAACTCCGGCCAAGTCTGCTGATACAGTCTGCCCTCTCCACCAATGATGGACCAGAGCTCTTCTGTAATATGTGGAGCAACCGGATTTAACAGCGTGATCAATGTCTTGTACTCTGCCTTATTGATCTCATTCTTCTTATAGAAATCGTTGATCAATGCCATCATTGCAGCGATCGCTGTATTAAACTTCAAGTTTTCAAAGTCGTTGCTGACTTTCTTGATCGTCTGATGCATCTTGATCTCCATATCTTTAGAGTACGCATCTCCATCTACCAAAATCGTCTGCAGTTTCCATACTCTGTCAAGGAAACGACGGCATCCCTTTACACCATCTTCTGACCAGGAAGCACTCAGATCAAACGCACCGATGAACATCTCATAAGTACGCAGTGTATCTGCACCATACTCTTTGACAATGTCATCCGGATTGACAACATTACCACGAGATTTACTCATCTTCTCGCCGTTTTCACCAAGGATCATACCATGAGAAGTTCTCTTCTGATATGGCTCCGGAGTTGGTACAACCTTCTGGTCATACAAGAATTTATGCCAGAAACGAGAATACAGCAAATGCAATGTTGTATGCTCCATACCACCGTTATACCAGTCAACAGGAAGCCAATACTCAAGTGCCTCTTTGCTGGCAAGAGCCTCTGTATTCTTTGGATCTGTATAACGAAGGAAATACCAGGAAGATCCTGCCCACTGAGGCATCGTATCTGTCTCTCTCTTTGCAGGACCGCCACAGCATGGACATGTCGTATTTACCCAATCGGTCATTGCAGCCAATGGTGACTCTCCGTTGTCGGTTGGCATATAACTGTCTACCTCAGGCAACAGTAAAGGCAGTTCACTCTCATCAATAGGAACATAGCCACACTTCTCGCAATGTACGATAGGAATTGGCTCACCCCAATATCTCTGACGAGAGAATACCCAGTCACGAAGCTTGTAATTTACTTTACGATTACCGATTCCCTTCTCTGTCAGGAAATCTTTTACTTTTTCTTTGGCTTCTTCAACCGTCAATCCCGTAAGGAATCCGGAATTCATCATCTTTCCGGTGGCTACATCGGTGAAAGCTGCCTGCTCAATATCAACCGGTCCTTCCTGTCCTTCTACAACCTGGATCATTGGCAGACCAAATTTCTTAGCAAATTCCCAGTCTCTATCGTCATGTGCAGGTACTGCCATGATCGCACCTGTACCGTAAGTCATCAATACATAGTCAGAAATCCAAATAGGAATCTCTGTATCGTTGATCGGATTGACAGCTGTCAGACCACCAAGTACAACACCGGTCTTATCTTTTGCCAGCTCTGTTCTCTCAAAGTCAGACTTCTTAGAAGCCATCTCACGATAAGCCATGATCTCATCCCAGTTTGTGATCTCATCTTTATATTTATCAATAATCGGATGCTCCGGAGAAACTACCATATAAGTTGCACCAAATAAAGTATCCGGTCTGGTCGTATATACACGAAGCTTGTCTTCTTTTCCGGCAATCGAAAAATCTACCTCTGCTCCTTCGGAACGACCGATCCAGTTTCTCTGTGAAGTCTTAACACGCTCGATGTAATCAACATCGTTCAATCCCTCTAACAGCTTATCTGCATAGTTGGTGATCTTTAACATCCACTCGCTCTTGACTTTGCGGACAACTTCTGAACCACAACGCTCACAAACACCGTTGACAACCTCTTCGTTTGCCAAACCTACCTTACAAGAAGTACACCAGTTGATCGGCATCTCTTTCTTGTATGCAAGACCTTCCTTGAATAATTTCAAAAAGATCCACTGTGTCCATTTGTAATATTCCGGATCTGTCGTATTGATCTCGCGATCCCAGTCAAACGAATAGCCAAGAGAATGTAACTGCTCCTTAAAACGGGCAACATTGTTCTTGGTAACGATCTTTGGATGTATTTTATTTTTGATGGCATAATTTTCCGTTGGCAAACCAAACGCATCCCATCCCATTGGATACAATACATTATATCCCTGCATACGGCGTTTACGCGCCACAATATCTAATGCAGTATAAGGTCTTGGATGTCCTACATGAAGTCCCTGTCCGGATGGGTAAGGGAACTCTACCAACGCATAAAATTTAGGCTTTGTGTAGTCATTAGGTGTGTGGAATGCTTTTTCATCATCCCATATTTTCTGCCACTTCTTTTCCACTGTATGGTGGTTGTACATTTCTGCCATAACTTCCTCCGTTCTTATGCAGACTCTGCATGTTTCTAATCTTTTCTTCGTCACAATACCTTTCATTGTACTATATTGCGCCAATTTGTCAACCAGTGCGCAAGCGCAATTTTGCGTTATAAAGGATCAATCGTTTTGCAGTTACCCTTGCGTCAGCACAAAAGATATGTTATATTATGCGTAGACAGAGGGAAAGCCAGAGAAGCGGCTTACCCGAATGAATTAAGTAACTGTTTTATCAACAGCCGTCATTATTCGCAGTAATGGTGGCTATTTTCGTTTCCCCTTGAAAATCGTGTAACACAATCCAACAAGGGCGCAAATGAATATTCCAATCTGAATTATTTCTCATCCACTACCTGGAAAATATAAAACTTCAAATAATAACTTTCCCCGGCAGACCACAAGATCGGATGATCCGGTGACTGCGTACGAAACTCTACCTGACGCAGCCTCTTATGCACGCTCTTTGCTGCCTGCGCAATGGTCTTTGTGAACAATTCGTAATCCATAAAATGCGAGCAGGAACAGGTTGCCAGATAGCCGCCATCTTTGACCAATTTCATGCCTCGCATATTGATCTCACGGTACCCTTTCGTAGCATTTTTGATCGAACCTCTGGATTTCGTAAACGCAGGTGGATCCAAAATGACAACATCATACTGCTCACCCGCCTTTTCCAGTGCAGGAAGTTTTTCAAATACATCCGCACATTCAAAAGATACGGTGTCTGACAAAACGTTTAATGCTGCATTTTTTGCTGCCTGTTCGACTGCAAGCTCTGATGCATCAAGTCCCAACACTTCATTTGCTCCCGCAATGCCCGCATTTAGAGCAAATGAACCCGTATGTGTAAAGCAGTCAAGCACTCTTGCATCTTTGCAGAGACGCTGGATTGCCAGTCGGTTGTACTTTTGATCCAGAAAAAATCCTGTCTTTTGTCCATCCTGTACATCTACCAGATATTTTACGCCATTTTCTACGATCGGCACCTGTGTATCAAAGGATTCCCCGATGAAACCTTTGTATCTCTCCATCCCTTCCTGCTTACGAACTTTAGCATCACTGCGCTCATAAATGCCACGAACCTTAATCCCATCTTCCTGCAAGATCTTTTGTAATGCATCCAGGATGGTCATTTTCCATCGATCAATTCCCAAAGCCAAAGACTGTACCACAAGCACATTCTCAAACTTGTCCACGACCAATCCCGGTAAAAAGTCCGCCTCACCAAAGATCACTCGACAACTGGAAATATCCACCGTCTTTTTGCGATACTCCCATGCCTCTTTTACTCTCTGGTAAAGAAATGCCTCGTCAATCTCCTGATCTGCCTTTCTGGTCATCATGCGCACACGTATTTTAGAATGACGATTGATAAAACCCTTTCCCATTGGATAACCATCAAAATCATGCACATGTACAATATCACCATCCGTAACACTTCCCAATACGGACTCGATCTCATTATCATACACCCAAAGGCCACCACTTTTTAGTGTACGACCCTCTCCCTTTTTCAATGTTACGATCACTTCACCCATTTTATCTATGTTCCTCCAATCCATTGGAATCTGCAAAGGTAATGCGTATTTTAGTTCCTACGCCCTCCGCACTGTGTAATGTCATTTGTCCTCGCAACTGTACCACAATATGCTTTACGATTGCAAGTCCCAGTCCTGTACCGCCTGTTGACTTAGAACGACTTTTATCTACGCGGTAAAAGCGTTCAAAGATCCGCTCCTGATGCTCCTGCGGAATACCAATTCCGGTATCTTCCACTTCCATATAAACTTTGCCCTGCTCATCTGTCCCTACTGTCAAGCAGACCAAGCCGTTTTCTTTATTGTAACGGATTCCATTGTCCACCAGATTATACATTAATTCATCGATCATCTGTGTATTGGTTCGTATCACACAAGGCGTTCCCTGCATCTCCAAACGAACATGATGTTTCTCCGCACTCACCTGTAACAAGCCGACACAACGCATCGCGCTTTTTTGCAGATCGACAGGCTCAAAAGTAATCTCCAGACCCTTGGAATCCAACTCCGACAATCGGATAATATCATTAATCAGCGTCAACAGCCGATTGGCATTCTGGTGAATCTCCCCGGCGAAATGCTTGACTTCCTCGCCCTGCACCATTCCATGATGAATCAACTCGGCATAACCGGATATTGCCGTCAATGGGGTCTTTAACTCATGGGAAACATTTGCCGTAAATTCCTGTCGGATCTCTGCCGTCTGCAAAATTTCCTGATGCTGCCTTTTGATCTTGTTCACAAACGGACGAAGTTCTCGGTACACCTCGGTAGGATCCAGATCATCGATATGCTGTGCCATCTTTTCAATTGGTGCCACAATACTTTTGGTCAGATAACTGGTAATTAAAATGCTGCAGATCATTACGATCAGGATCATAACCATCATGATCGGTAAAGCAGACATCAACACGCCAAAAATACTGCTGCTGTCTTTCGCCACACGCAGGATCATTCCATCATCAAGACAAACGGCATAATACACCGTACTCTTTCCGATCGTTTCAGAGCGGCGTACTGCCTGTCCCTCTCCCTCTTTCCGTGCCGTCTTAACTTCCTGACGATTCGCGTGATTACCCATATTCCGAATATCTGCCTGATTGTCATAAACAACCTTGCCGCTTGTATCTACAAGAGTAATGCGGTATTCGCTGACGAGTTTATCCTCCCCTTCCTGCAACCCATTGCGATACACCGTGTCCTTCAAAGTCCTTGCATAGTTTTGCAAGTCTCCGATCACCTCTTTGCGCAACACCGTATAATTCACCAAAGTTCCCAACACTGTGGTAACAATGATTGCAATGATCATCAGCAAAGTAAACTTGCCATGTATCTGTCGCTTCATTCCACATTCCTCCTTCTTCTCCAAGCAGACTTTCCACACCAAAAACTGTCTCATGACCACATATTACTGATTATATGCTCAATGAAATCCGTCATTTTGCCACCAATAACCAGAATACCCTGCCATAAGGAAACTAAGATGATTGCCGCAGAGCGCAAAGTTTTTGCGTGATTTCTTATTTTGTTATGTCTCTGATGAATACATGCCTGAAGGATTGTCTGAGATGTCCCGTTTTAGCAAGGTATCATCAATTTTTGGACGGGACGCTTTCGCTACGATGCACTTCGTCGCGTTACATAATGTCTCTGAAATACGAGACATAAGTAACGACGAGTGCATAAGTCCCTTTCAAAAATTATGATTACCTTGCTTACGGGACTTCGAGTTTTCCGTAAGGCATGTAAATCAAACATCAGAGACAACAAAATTTAGAAATCACTGTGAAAACTAATTGCGTCAAGGCAATTACTATAGTTTCCTTATGGCAGGATCCGCTATCATAGTGGTGGCAAAATGACGATGCAGTTTCCTACATAATAAGTAATATGTGGTCTGACAATCCTTGAGGCATGAAAAGTTTGCGTCTTTAATCCATGCGGTAACCTACATTGCGGACAGTTGTGATGCATTTTCCGGCATCGCCCATTTTTTTACGAAGTGTTTTGATATGCATATCGAGCGTTCTGGACTCTCCTTCGTAATCCAGCCCCCAGATCTTGATCATGATATCCTCACGCTGCATAACGATTCCGATATTATTCATCAGCATTTTTAACAATTCAAACTCTTTATATGTAAGGCTGATATCTTCGCCGGCGATTGACACCCGACGCTTCTCATCGTCCAAAATAATATCTCTGACCGTGATCTTCTTGACTTCATGCTGCTGCATACTTCTTCGCAGCAATGCTTTCACACGGGAGATCAACTCCATAACGCCAAATGGTTTGACCAAATAATCGTCCGCACCGTTGTCCAAACCTTTTACTCGGTCAAGCTCGGTTGTTTTTGCCGTTACCATGATCACCGGCACAAAACGAGTCTCTGCGCGTTCACGCAGTTTCTTGACGATCGTCAGACCATCCTCATCCGGAAGCATGACATCCAACAAGATCAGATCCGGTATTTTTTCATAGGTACGGCTCCAAAACTTCTTTGCCGTATCAAACTCCTCCGTATGATGTCCGGCATTCCGAAGCGCATAACTCTCTATCTCCTGTATGTTTCTGTCATCCTCTACTATAAATATCAGTGCCATAATATCCTCATTTCTATGTGACTATTCATTAGTACCTTTATGCTAAGACACCCTCCATATTGCTACATGGAGGGTGTTTTCTTTTTTAAGATGGTAATTCATATTTCTTGCGATACTCTTTGTACTTCTGGGTGAAGAACTGATTTTCCTCTTCCTTAAGTTTATCCAAATATTCGTGCATCTCATAACCATCCGCATGAATCTGGATCAAACATACCGCAATGTTAGAACAATGATCTGCTACCCGCTCAAAGTTGGTGATCAGATCGGTCAAAATAAATCCAAGCTCGATCGTACACTTTCCTTTGCGTAAGCGTTTGATATGTTTCTTCTTGATCTCGTCATTTAAGGTGTCAATCACTTCCTCTAACGGTTCTACGCAAACCGCCAGATTCAGATCACTATTGGCAAACGCCTCAAATGTCATATCAACAATATCTTTCAAAGCTTTGTGATAAATCTTCAGTTCTGCTCTTGCCTTGTCAGAAAACTTCTGATCTTTTTTATGGAACTGTGTTGCTGTCTCCATAATATTATAGGCATGATCAGAGATCCGCTCAAAATCTCCAATGCAGTGCAGGATCAAAGAAACAGACTGCGAATCTTCCTGTGACAACTCCGCATTTCCGATCTTCATCAAATATGTGCCGATCTCATCCTCATAATGATCTACGACACCTTCCAATTCCTTGATTCGTTCCACAACGCTCTCATCATACTTTTTGAAAAGTCCAACGGAGATCATAAACGCTTCCTTGGAAGTCTCTGCCATCTGTAATGCTGCTTTTTTTGCCTGTGCTACTGCAAAAGAAGGTCTCTCCAAGAAACGCTCATCCAAAACATGTACTTCTGTCTTGCTCTCTTCCTCGTAATCCGGAATCGTCAGCGTTGCCAGTTTCACCAGACCATTTCTAAATGGGATCAATATCAAAGTAGCCGCAATATTAAAGCAGGAGTGAACAACCGCAATACCTGCCACACTGGCAGCCTGACCCATAAATGCAAAATCGATCAAAGCATTTGCACTATAGAAAACAACCATAAATAATACCGTACCGATCAGGTTAAAGTAAAAATGTACTAACGCTGCTCTCTTTGCATTTTTCGTAGCACCAATTCCTGACAATAACGCTGTAATACAAGTACCGATATTCTGACCCATGATAATTGGAATAGCTGACGAATATGTCACCGCTCCTGTTCGGCAAAGTGCCTGCAAAATACCGACTGACGCAGATGATGACTGGATCACTGCCGTAAGCACCGTACCTGCGATCACACCAAGGATCGGATTCTCAAACATCGTAAACAATCTGGTAAACTCCGGTACTTTCGCTAATGGCTCTACCGCTCCACTCATCGTTTCCATACCGAACATCAATACCGCAAATCCCATCATGATCGTTCCAATGTCTTTGCTGCGCGTTGATTTGGTAAACAGGATCATCGCTACGCCGATAATCGCCAGGACCGGTGTAAAAGAACTTGGCTTTAATAATTCAAGTACAATATTATCGCCCTGAATACCCGTCAAACTAAGCAGCCAGGATGTGACCGTCGTTCCGATATTGGCACCCATGATGATACCAACTGCCTGCCCTAACTTCATAATGCCGGAATTTACAAAACCGACGACCATTACGGTTGTGGCAGATGATGATTGGATCACTGCGGTTACACCGGCACCAAGCAACACTGCTTTCAATGGCGATGATGTGAATTTTTCCAAAATCTGCTCCAGCTTACCACCGGAAGTTCTTGCCAGTCCGTCACCCATGACATGCATACCATATAAAAACATGGCAAGACCGCCTATCATCGTCAAAACTCCAAATATGTTCATGATTGTAGTCCTTTCTTCTCCACATCACTTTGTGTATTATACATGTGGAATGAAAACTTTATTTCAAAGTTGTGTAAAATCTGTGTAAAGTTTTACGCCTCCGCTACCGGTTCATAACGCAATCGCAGACTTGGCAGCTTATGGATCGTTGTATAATAATTGTCCAGCCAATCCTCGCCCTGCTCCGGATCATTTTCGCCCGTTGCCGGTGGTGCATAAATCGTAAAAGTGATGTTTTCCGCTCCATCCAAAGGATTCTCAAAAAATGCCGACATCAGATCGATCGTCTTTGTTCCCGGTGCTTTATAGAACCAATGTCCATGCACTTCGATCATTAAGTTGAGATCCTCCTCAAAAGTCAGCTCGCAAAACTCCGGTGATGCTTCAAACGACACGGTAAACTGCAGTCCTTCTGCATCCTCTGCACTGCCCCAGCGAAGTACGACCGGAAGTTCTGTATCGCCGATCACTTCCTCGCCCGGCAGGAAATAAGGATCCTGCAACAATTTTTTATAATCCTGCAGCAATGGCTGCGCAATTCCTACACTCGCATTATTCGGATCTTCGATCTCCAAGCCAAGTCTTCCTCTGTCGCGGAACTGATACAGGCAAAATCCACCAAACCACTGCTCTGCATGGTCTTTTTTCAGTTTGTCCACAAAACGCTGAATTGATTCTCCCTGATGCAATGGTCCTGTAACATCGCCATCCGTATTAAACTCCGATACGACAAGTGGTTTCTTCGTTCCCGTCACTTTGGCAAGACGCTTTGCTGTCAACTCCAATCGCTTGCAGAACACATCCACCGGTGTCGTTGCATAGGAATCACCGCCCTTTTCGCACACATCAAACGGCCATCCGTAATGCAGTGCCAAATAGCAGTCCATTGACCATACATCCGCTGCCTTATAAGCCCCAAGCAAGGCATCCTCTGCCTGTACCTTACTGTCCGGATCTTCCAGATCTGTCACACATCCGGCGCAAAGCACAGTGCGGATATTTGGAGCTTCTTCTTTGATAATTTTATCGAATCGTTCAAAAAACGCACCGATCTCTTCAAATGAATATCTCTGATTATGAGTAAACCAATCTCCGGTACACTCATGATTGATGCGCAGACGCATTCTTCCAAATGGCTTTAATTCTTTCGCGATCTGACGAAGATACTCATCCTCTAAGGAACAATCGATCGTCAGTGTCAGCGTCACATCTTGGCCATGACGGCGGATGTCTCTCATCTGCTCAAAAGGCTGCCCCTCTGTCGAGCCACCGATACCACCTTCATAGGGAAAATAATCATCATATGGATAATCCCACTGAAAATGAATCTCCATATCCTTGCATGCCTCGCTGATCCTCTGTGGCCATTCCTTATCCTTTGGATAATAGGTATACATAATATTTACATTTCTGTGCGGTCTACCAAGCGCATGTAAAATATAGTCCTGATTGACATATTCTGCGCGTTCACTTCCGTCTCCCAAATCCAATCCGCAGGGAGCAGGTGTTCTGCTTACTTTTTTCAATTTCCACTGTTCCATCTTGTGATCCTCCATCTTCGTGCGAAAACAAGCACTGCTTATTTTCTTCTATTGTATTCCCAGTGCCTCTTTGGCAAGTCGATCTGCCATATCATTATAATGGTCACCGGAATGTCCCTTCACTTTTTGAAAGGTGATCTGCACCTGATCTTTTATACTGTCATAATACGCTTTGTACGCCTTCGTGCCCTCCTTATTGGTCTTCCACTGTCCCAGACACCAACGAGCGATCCCCTCATAATCATGCACGATAGTCAACACGCGGATTCCGTGTTCCACCGCATAGCGCATCGCACACTCGGCACCTTTGATCTCTCCGGCAACATTTCGCATAGACGCAAGCTCCGGATCTGTCATCTTTTCCTTGAGACAAATTTCCTGACCTTGCCACAAAATGACCGCTCCATAGGAAAATTCCCCTGTGCCGCTATGATAACTGCCATCCACATAGGCAACTACTGCGTTCTCATCATCTTCCAGCAATACAGATGTCCGGTCCGCTTCGGTATGCTTCGCGATCGCATTTGTTCCCTCTGTGCCGGATGTCTGCCCTGTCACAAATGCCATTGCCTCAGCCGCTGTAGGAAAACTCTTGTACACCGGTCCTGAAAAACCATGCACCTGCTTCTTACATTCTTCCCAGCTATTGTAAACACCGGGTACGCGGCCCTGTTTTACCGCATAAAATTTCTTTCCCATCTGACTCCTCCAAATCTCCGAAATTTGGGTAGTTCCAGGTCTTTTTTAGCACTGCATGCCATAAAAGCCCATTGTGTTTAATGTATCACACTCTTTGCACGAAAGCAACTATACATTTCTTTTACGCAAAATTCGCATGGGTATTACCTATCTTTTACCATGTCGCATCCTGAAGGCAGATTCGGCTTTTCTTTTGTAAAAAGTTGGAGTAAACTAAGAGCAAAACATTTAACAGATTGGAGCAGACCATGCAGCAAAAAAATAAAATTTTAGAGGCAACACCGACCGTGCCGGACAAAAATAAAGAAACACTGACCATCACGCAAAAGGAAGAAATATTTTCCAATATGAGTGATGGGATTTTGACGGTTAATGAGCAGGGAAGGATCACTTATGCCAACAAGGCAGCATCTGAAATTCTGGAACTTGATGCATATGCATTGACTGAACACTCCCTGGAAGAAACAATTCTTTCCAATAAGAAGAATAAAGACTTTAACCGGGCATTTCTTGCCTGCTTGAAGAAAAATCAGCCTTTTACCAAACATACTCTCTCCTATCAAACTGGAGAAAGCACAAAACATTTGAAGATAAAGGTGACTATGCTCAACGATGGAAGCACTGCAGCGACTGTTGAGCCCAGAGGATTTCTTTCAAAAAAGAAAAAGGAAGAGCCTCTTTATCATGGAATGATGATCTTGATCGAAGATATGACAGATTCCGTAAATCTTCGACAGCATGAACGCGACTGCGCCCTATTGTTTGCCGGCATTGTCATGTGTATTACTTTGTATCTGAGTGCCTGGAGTCTTCTGGAATTTACGCTGCATCTCTCCCTGCGCACTTCTGCTTATACCATGATGATCGAAGGAATGACTCTGATCTTATTTCTGGAAATCCTGTTTTTCACGAGCCTTTCCCTCAAAGATGTCGGATTGATCCCTCGTAGGAATAAAATACTTGCCAATACAAAACAAACGCTGTTTATCGGAGTGATCGCCTGTGGAGTCTTACTTCTTGCGAAGGTCGTGGCTCTGGCAGCAGGGCTTCCGGTCAAACAACGCTTTCTTGGTGGTTCTATCGATGGTGCAACGAGTTATCTGTTTACTGCGCTGCTCCAAGAATTTCTGGCAAGAGGTGTGATCCAGACCAGTGTAAAAAATCTTATGAGAGTCAAACAGCAGATCCCTGTCAGCATTTTCCTGACATCTCTGCTGTTTACCCTGATGCACCTGCCATTTGATTTTCCATTTATGACAGGCGCCTTTCTTCTTAGTATTGCCATCGGCATCCTGTACGAAAAACAGTCCACGATCTGGGGCTGCTTCCTGCTGCACTGGGGTGTCGGCTACTTAGCCATGTGCTTGTTTTTCTAATTTTGGAAAAAAAGAGCAAAACCAGCGTTTTGCTCTGCAAGAATTGCTTTAGCAATTCTTGGTGGCATATCACCACACTATGAGCAATTTCCTATCTAGGAAAAAAGAGTCGCTTGCGACTCTTTCGCGCTCGAGCGGTGCAGTTTACAGCTAACTTCTTCTCCTCGAGATGCGCATCCTCGCGGAGCGAATTTTACTTTATAGGAAACGAGAAGTTTCCTATAAAGTAAAAAATCTGCGCTGTCCCCGATCACATCTTGTTTTCGGGGCAACGCATTGTACAATCTATTATTCTTTGCCGTTCCAGCAGTAAGTACAAAGATTCTCCACCGGAATTCCAACAGACTCCAGCATATCATCCAAGCGATTATAACGCAGAGAGGTAAATTTCAATTCCTTGCGGATCTCCTCGATCATCTGCTCATATTTTTCAGAATTTGGATCCGTATATTCCTGCAAAACTTCATCCGGAACATCCTCTGCTCCCTCCAGGCGAGCGATCACACGACGCGTGATCAGATCCATTTCTGAGGAAGAACGAGAGAAATTCAAATATTTACATCCATATACCAATGGTGGGCATGCCGGACGGATATGTACTTCTTTTGCTCCGCTTTCATACAAAAATTCCGTAGTTTCACGAAGCTGTGTACCACGCACAATAGAATCATCGATCAGGAGCAGGCTCTTGTCCTTAATCAACTCATGTACAGCGATCAGCTTCATTTTGGCGATCAAATTACGCTGACTCTGGATCGTAGGCATAAAGGAACGAGGCCAGGTAGGTGTATATTTGATAAATGGTCGAGAAAATGGAATTCCTGACTCATTAGAATATCCTACGGCATGTGCCGTTCCGGAATCAGGAACACCGGCAACAATGTCCGGCTTCACATTATCTCTTTTTGCAAGACACGCACCACAGTTGTAACGCATCTGCTCTACACTGACTCCTTCATAAGAACTGGATGGATATCCATAATACACCCACAAAAAGGTACAGATCTTCATATCTTTTCCCGGTGCCACCAAGGTCTTAACACCCTCTGTGGTAACAATGTCGATCTCTCCCGGTCCAAGTTCTTTCATATCCTTATATCCCAGATTGCGATACGCAAAATCCTCAAAAGTCAGGCAATATGCACCCTCTTTTTGTCCGATCACAAGTGGAGTACGACCATATTTATCACGCGCCGCATAAATTCCTTTTGGCGTAAGCAGCATCAAAGTCAACGATCCATCGATCAATTCCAGTGCATAACGGATTCCATCGATCAAATTTTCCTTTTGGTTAATAATGGCTGCAACCAGCTCTGTTGCATTGATGTCTCCACCACTCATTTCCAAAAAGTGAGAATTGCCGTTTGAAAAAATGCTCTGCACGATCTCCTCGGTATTGTTGATCTTGCTGACTGTCGTTATGGCATAAGTGCCATGATGGGAACGCACGATCAAAGGCTGAGGTTCATAATCAGAAATACAACCAATACCCATATTTCCTTTCATTTCCTGTATATCCTTGTCAAACTTCGTACGGAATGGAGAATTTTCAATATTATGAATCGAACGATCAAATCCATTCTCCCCATACACTGCCAAACCGCCTCTTCTTGTTCCTAAATGGGAATGATAATCCGTTCCGAAAAACAGATCAAATAAACAATCTTCTGTAGAAACTACGCCAAAAAATCCGCCCATAATCATCCTCTTTTCTGCATAAATGCTATTCGTATCTTCAGTTGTCATGCAGCAAAGTACATCCACATATCGCTGATATCACTTTGCGCACCATGTATCATTTTATCAATACTGGGGCAGTGTGGCAAGAACATTTTCACGGTTTCCGACTTCCTTTCTCCGTCACCATGAACTGTTTTCCTTCTATTTCGAGGTGCAGGTGCATACTTTATAGGGATGACAATGCATTAAAACGCAAACAACCATTAAGGAGGATTTTTATGCCATCAGAACATACACGACACATGGCAATGCTGCGAGCCGCATTGCCTTATATCATGCCCGGAAGGCGGCATGCTGTAGAAGTCTTGCTGCAGGCAGACTCTCTCATGCGTACGGCACGAGGGGAGCAGACCTATGATGATTTTGGACTGGAGGCGAGTGAGCTTGCTGAAAATACTGTCCCTTTCCACAATTCCCCTTTTCAGTCAGAACATTCCTCCACAGAAAATATGCTGCTGTGTATTCAGGAATACTGCACTCCCAAGGAAGCTGATCTGATCCATACGATCCTAAATGTATTCCAGGCATCGCGCCTGTTCCAAAAATATCAGGAATTTCAAAAAAACTTCGATCAAAAAGCTGCTTCCGACTTAGAGGCAAACCATGTTTCCTCTCCAAACAACCACCTCATGGAATTTCTCATGAGCAATTTATCCCCGGAGCAAAAGACAGCCTTTGAACAGTTTCAAAAAATCTTGTATAATGACAGGTGCCAGACACCGGAAAGGACGGACTATGATTCCAGAGACGAATTGGCGCAATGACCCGGATTTCCAAGCAATGGATCCCAAAAAGCAACAGATCCTGATCGAGTTAGCACAGACGCTGCAGGGCAAAAAGCTGACGGAAGCACTTCCCCTGATGATGGAGTGGAAGGGAAAAATGGACCGGGAAGGCATCTCCTTTACACCAGAGGAAAATGCTTTGCTGACTTCTCTGTTTACCAGAGGACTGACCCCTGCCGGAAAACAGCAATATGAATTTATCAAACCGTTTTTGAAACGATAACTACAGTGTCATTTGGAGCAGCCGCTCTTAAAGGACTCTTCTGTAGTAGAAATGAGGAAA
>JALEPA010000061.1 GCA_022766515.1 Lachnospiraceae bacterium
GCCTTGTCCTCTGAACTTTCCTGTTCCTCTATTGGTTCATCCGTTTCCTCATCCTTTTTGCCACCAAACAAAAGATCGGACAACTTATGAATTCCCTCTTTTGCCATCTTAGACAAGTCTGCATCATCATTATCTTCAAACTCGTCTCCATCATCTTCTGCTACATCTGCCTCACTTACCGATGATTCCTCGGAAACCTCCTGCTGCTCCCGAACATCATCTGCTTCCGCTTCTTCTGCCTGTTCCTCGGCAAGCTGTGCCAAATGCTGCTCTTCCTGTATTCGTTCTACCCTTGTCTCCTCAAATTTCTCCGGATCAACTTTCTTGAGTAGTTTCATTTCCTCTTCATTGTTGCTTTGCAGATATTCATTCAGATCCGGCAATGATCCCGTATCGTCAGGATTTGGCTTTTCGCGTTTCACCGTATAATCCACATCATCCATAAATGGTAACGGATTGTTTTCCTGAATATGCTCTAACAAAAGCTTAGCGCGCTCAACGATCTCTCCCTGACCAAACCAAAGCTTAATGTCCTCGCACTCCTCACGACATTCCTCATATCTGCCAGCCTGCTGGTATAACTTGGCAAGCTCATATGCCCATTCCTCAATATACTCTTCTTCCTTTAATGCCTTCAAAATATCGATCAACTGTCCGATCGGTACTCCTGCCGCTTTGTCAATGCGGTAACGCAGGATCAAAGCATCACGATTGTTCGGATTCATGCGGACAAATTCATGATAAAATCCTTCTGCCTCCTGCAAATTATTTGTGCGGATCGCCAAATAGATCAAGCGGTATAACACTCTTCTCGTGCGGGATTTTTTGTAAATTCGCAGATAAGTCGCTTTTGCCGCATCAAACTGTTCCGTTCGTGTGTACACTTCTGCAAACACTTTCAGATCGCTGACATTGCGCACCTGACGCATATCAAGTGTCTGAATGACTGCTAATGCCTTCTTGTACTTCCGTTCATCCGCCAAATGATGTACCTGTGCGATACGAATCGCAATTTCATACTGTCTCATTTTTTTCCTCCATCAACCAAATGGTCTGACAAGCCTTCTCCTGCTCTGTCATTTTCCCTATCGTCTACAGTGTCATAAATCGACCAAAGAAATGCGTCCTTTTCTCTGATCCTATATCGTGATTTTCATTTTTGTCTGTACAAATGAAAATATAAGTCTTCTCTTCGATCCTCTCGGATGGCAAATTTTTGTCTCAAACTCCATGCTCGGTCTTCCAGATCACAGATCAAAATGCCCTCGCGGTCTGATAGGATCCCCAGGCGATTGCCGATGGCATCCACCGCCATGCTGTCGCCCGAATAATAACTGCCATCATGCTCTCCATAGCAATTTACACCTACCACATAAGACTGTGTCTCCATTGCTCTGGCACGCAAAAGCGTCTGCCAATGATCTCTGCGGATCGATGGCCAGTTAGCGATCACAAATAAAATGTCATTTTGTTCCGATGCCGCTTGAAACAATTCCGGAAAACGCAGATCGTAACAGATCAACAATCCGATCTTTCGTCCCTGAAAAGGAATGGACACCAAATGATCCCCCTTGGCGTAATGATCTGCTTCTCCTCCATATGTGAAAGGATGTATCTTCGTATACTCTCCCAATCGTTTGCCCTCTGTGTCGATAAAGGTAAACAGATTGGCAGCTAACTGTCCTTCCTGCTCCGGTGCAGCTGCCCATCCAAAGGCAATGGCTATTCCATATTTCACCGCAAGCTGCTGTATTTTGTGAACAGTCGGTGCTGTATCATACGGCTCAGCGACTCGGTCAGTGTGCAGCGACACTCCGGTAAAACTCATTTCCGGGAACACGATCACATCTGCTTTCTGCTCTGCCGCCTGCCTGATCATCGGTTCTGCGTGCGCAAGGGAGGCATCCCGGTCTTCCCATACCATATTTAACTGTCCCAGTGCAACGCGCATCATCCGTCATCCTCCTCCGGTAAAACTATTATTTTATCTGCCATTTACAACTTCAGTGCAAACAGCAACTAATTTCCCTCGTTACAGTATAACACATAATATGGCAGATTGGAAAGATGCAATACAATGTGTTATAATGAAAAACAGCATTTTTATGAACAAAATTAAGGAGGTTTTTATTATGAAAATTCAGTCAGTGAAGGATGAGGCTTTTCAGGTATATGGACGCATTGTGGACGGCTACGACTACAAGGAGTTGCTGGAAACATTAGAGGCATGTTCTGAGAAACCGGCGGATTCTGTTATTTATGTACCTAGCGTGGAGACACTGGAAAATACTTCCGCTTACAAAGATCTACAGGTCAACTGTTATGGTGGTATGCCAATCCAGATTGGTTATTGTAACGGAACAAATACGATGTTAAATTGCTTTGAATACCACAGAGACAGCGAGATCGACATCGCTGCAGATGATGTGATCTTACTCGTTGCCAGACAGCAGGACATCCAGGACGGCAAGATTGATTCTTCCAAAACAGAAGCATTTTTCTGTCCAAAGGGAACAGCCGTAGAATTGTATGCAACGACTTTACATTACGCTCCATGCAGTGCCAAACTTGGTGAAGGTTTCCGTGTCGTGATCGTTCTTCCAAAGGGAACAAACGAAGAGAAACCGGAATTAACCGTCAAAAATCCGGAGGATGCTATGCTCTGGGCTGCTAACAAATGGCTTTTGGCACATAAAGATACATCAGAAGCTGCTGATGGTGCTCATGTCGGTATCACCGGAGAAAACATTGATATTGCAGGATTGATCTAATTGGTGCAAATGGAAAGGGCAAAAAATTTGTATGAATTTACCAGAAACTTTTTTAGAGCGAATGAAAACGCAATTAGGACAAGAATATACGGATTTTATTGCTTCCTATGATGAAGCACCTTCCTATGGACTGCGCATCAATTTATTAAAAGGGGCTGTGGAGACAATTCTCCCAGCCCTTCCCTTTGACCTAAAGCCTGTTCCTTGGGCGAAAGAGGGATGGGAATCGGATGCTGCGCAGCACCCCGGCAAACATGTATTGCATGAGGCTGGGGTATATTATATCCAAGAACCAAGCGCCATGTCAGTTGTGTCGTTGTTGCAGCCAATGCCCGG
>JALEPA010000066.1 GCA_022766515.1 Lachnospiraceae bacterium
TGCCGTTTAATATTAGGATTAATAATATCTACCAAAGCTTTTTTAGCGGATTCCAGCGTAATCTCTGTGTTACAGAAATTTGAGAAGGAAAGCACTTTATTGATGGCACCTTGCAGCTCCCGAATGTTGGAAATAATGTTGCTTGCAATGTAGTCTAAGATGGAATCATCAATGTTGATGTTTTCCTCAGCAACCTTTTTCCGGAGAATTGCCATACGAGTTTCATAGGTAGGTGCTTTAATATCAACCGTCAGACCCATTTCAAAACGAGAACGAAGGCGTTCCTCCAAGGTCGTCATTGTCGATGGATGCTTATCGGACGATATGATAATCTGCTTTTGCGATTCGTATAAGTGGTTAAATGTATGGAAGAATTCCATCTGTGTGGACTCCTTACCGATAATGAACTGAATATCATCAATAAGAAGAACATCTACATTACGGTACTTATTACGAAATTCCTGCTTCGTGATCGCGTGCTCACTATGACTGCTGTCACGGACCGCTTCAATCACTTCATTAGTGAATGTCTCACTTGTCACATACATGACTTTTTTATTTTCATCGTGGTCTTGAATATAGTTGGCAATCGCATGCATCAGATGCGTTTTTCCTAATCCGGCACCACCATAGATATATAGTGGGTTGTAGGTATCACCAGGTTCTTCGGCAACCTTCAATGCTGCAGCATGTGCATAGTCATTGTTATCACCGACCACGAAGGTATCAAAGGTATATTTAGAATTGATCGTAGGGTTGTTATGCTTCTTTACCTTATTTACAGGGGCATCCTCTTTCATCTGGGATAACTCGGATAAAGAGATGAAAGTAATGTCATATTTAATATTGGTAAAGGTTTCAATGGATACCGACAAAAATGTCGTATATCGCTGCTCTACGAAGGACTTACTGTTTCCAATCTTCACATCGTCAATCAAAACAGTGAGCTTATTATCTTCTATATTATAAATACTAAGCGGTTTTACAAAGGTACGATAAATAGGATCAGAAATTTCAAACTCTTTCTTCATATATTCCAATATATCGTCCCATTTTTCATAAAGCTCGTTTTTCACTACAGTGTCCCTCTTTTCTAAACATAGTTTTCCACCTTAGTAAAGGTTTCCTTATATATAGTAAAAACACAAATTATCCCAGACACCTCTAAATAGCCAATATAAGGCAGTTTACAGGGTTTTAGGGATTTTTGCCCATTTTCACACCATACAGTACTATTTTATATCAAATAGGGGGAAAATACAAGATAAAGATATGGAATAAGAGGATTATTCACAGTACAACACAAGATAATTTGTTCACAATTTTTTGTGGATAATTGTGGATAACTCAAAAAGACAAGATATACACAGTTATTCACATTATATTAACGAAAAATGTGCATAACTATGTTGAAAGGAAAAAATCCACTATTTATCGGGGTTTGAATACAAAAAAGTGGATAATGTGGATAACTTTGTGTATAAGTGTGGATACTTTGCTAAAAAAACATAGAGTTATGCACAAATTGTTTGTAGTCTGTGTATAAACCGGATAAGAACACATATTCTATCTACATGGGTAGAACTAAATGAATACGGCAAAAAAATGCTTTAAATACTATAGTTGTGGACTGTGTATGAAAGTTATTCTAAGAAGGTAGAATTTAAGAATGAAGTTTGTGTTTCTTCGTATTTAAATGTCAAGATAATAATTAGCGTGGATTGTGATTTGCAGATTCACATTATGCACATGTTGATCTGATTGTGGACAAACTTAGGATAATGATATTGTGGATTGGTGTGGAAAATGTTATTAACTTATTCCAAACACAAGATGTTGTGGATGAGGATAAAATGCCGTTAGAATGGGGATAAAATCAACTTTAAAATCTATTTTTTGCTTGACGAAAGTACCCTTTATGGCTATAATGTGAGATGTATGCGTTTTATGCATCATTAGTTTTGAAGTAGAAGGAGGTGTTTTAGAATGAAGATGACATTTCAGCCAAAGAAGAAATCCAGAAGTAGAGTTCATGGATTTAGAAAGAGAATGCAGACAGCAAACGGACGTAAGGTTTTAGCAAGCAGAAGAGCAAAGGGAAGACATAAGTTATCCGCATAGGTCGCATTTATGTGACCTTTTCTTCTTAATAAAGTATCCTTATTGAATTTAAGATTGCTTTTGTAGAGGGGATATGATTATGTTTGAATCGATTAAAAAAAATAGTAATTTTTTGAAAGTGTATCGCCAGGGCAAATCCTATGCCAATAAGTATTTGGTTATGTATGTTCTTGAGACAGGAATGGACAAGAACAGATATGGGATTACTGTTAGTAAGAAAGTTGGTAACAGTGTAGTACGGCATAGGATTACCAGGTTGATCAGAGAGAGTATCCGCCTAAATGAAACGAATTTAGAGAAGGGATACGACATTGTGATTGTTGCTAGAAATACAGCAAAGGACAGAAAGTATTTGGAGATTGAGAGTGCTGTATTACATTTGAGTAAGTTGCATCATATAATGGTGAGATGATAGAAGAATGAAAAAATTCTTGATATGGATTATAAAGTTATATAGAAAATATATATCTCCCTTGAAAGGAAGACCAACATGTATTTATACACCTACTTGTTCTCAATATGCGATTGAGGCACTTGAAAAATACGGTTTTTTGAAGGGGAGTTTTTTAGCTATAAAACGAATTTTACGATGCCATCCATTTGCGAAGGGTGGTTATGATCCTGTACCTTGACTTGCTCAATGAATCAGGAGGTATGTTTAGAATGATGGATATTTTTTTGACAACCTATCAGGGATCTATCCTTGGACCGATTGCTAGGTTGCTGGGTCAGATCTTGGAGTGGTTGTATATCTTCATGTCCAAGTTTGGAATTGAAAATGTAGGTGTATGCATGATTGTGTTTACCTTTATTGTGAACCTTTTGATGCTGCCTTTGGTATTAAAACAACAGAAATTTGCCAAAATGTCTAGTATTATGAATCCGGAGATTATGGCAATTCAGGAAAAGTATAAGAATAAGAAAGATCAGGCATCTCAGCAGAAGATGTCAATGGAAACACAGGCTGTTTATCAGAAATATGGAGTAAGCCCGGCAAGTGGATGTTTGCCAATGTTGATCACAATGCCTATTTTGTTTGCATTGTATCGTGTTATTTATAACATTCCGGCGTATGTTACTCCAATCTATGATATGTATAGTGGTGTGGCAAATAATGTTAGAAGCCTTGGAATCAGTATACAGGATCTGAGCCAGATGACTAATAATAATACTTATGTTGTGCAGACTGCCGTAAAAGCAAATAGCACGGATCTGAATTATTATGTGGATGTATTGGGTCAGTTCAATCAGGATGCATGGGATAAGTTAGCTAATTTGGTCGATGGTAAAGGATTTGGTGTTATAGCGGATTCTATCGAAAAGGTAGGTCATCAGGCATTTCATATTAATTCTTTCCTGGGATTGAACATAGCAGATCTTCCGGTTGTTCCATTTATTGGTGGTGCAGCAATAACAGCAAGTTTGTTGATACCACTTTTATCTGTAATCACACAGATGATCAGTATGAAGTTGAGTATGGCTGGAACACAGCAGCCACAGAACAATGAGAACACAATGATGGCATCTATGAATACGATGAACAAGGTAATGCCGTTTATCACGGGTGCAATGTGTTTCATGTTCCCAATTGGTGTGGGTATCTACTGGGTTGCCGGTAATATATTCCGAATTTTGCAGACTTTAGGTATCAATGCCTACTTTAAGCATTTAGATATTGATGACATGATCAATAAAAATGTGGAGAAAACCAAGAAAAAATATGAAAAGTTAGGATTAGATCCTAATCAGGCATTATCGGATGTCTCTAAGCAGCGTACAAGCAATATTAATGGTAAAAAAGGTGGACAGACCAATACAAGCACAAAGAAGACAAATACCCGTAAAAAGGTAAATCGCTCGAATAAATCTTTGGCAGACCAGGATTTTAAGGTTCCACAGTCAAATAAGAAATATAAAGAGGGAAGTATTGCTTCTTATGCTAATATGCTGGCGAGAGACGATGATCATAAATAAATGACATACGATAAAGTATATGAACGAATTTGTACTTATGCACACATGGTACAGATGTCGTAGGGATAGTAATGTGTGTAGAAATGAGGTTTATTATGGCAGAGTGGCAGGAATTTAAGGGGAAAGATGTAGAAGTAGCATTAACAAATGCAACTGTTCAGCTTGGAATTCCAAGTGATAAGATTGAATACGAGATTATCGAAAAAGAATCTTCCGGCTTACTTGGATTATTTAGTAAGCCTGCGGTAATCCGTGCAAGAGCAAAGTTCACATTAGAGGACATTGCAACGGATTTCTTGAAAAAGGTATTTGATGCAATGGAGATTACAGCTGAAGTAAAGATCGATGTGGATGAGATTGAGAATGTAATGAATATTGATCTTTCCGGTGAAGAAATGGGTATTTTGATCGGTAAGAGAGGAATCACATTGGATTCTTTGCAGTATTTGGTAAGTCTGGTTGTAAACAGAAATACTGAAAACTACATGAAGGTAAAACTTGATACAGAAAATTATCGTGAGAGAAGAAAAGAAACTTTGGAAAATCTCGCACATAATTTGGCACACAAAGTAAAGAGAATTCATCGTCCTGTATATTTGGAGCCTATGAATCCATACGAGCGTAGAGTGATTCATTCAGCATTGCAGAAGGACAAGTATGTTGAGACTCATAGCGAAGGTGATGAGCCTTACCGTAAAGTTGTTATTACTCCTAAGCAGGGAGTTGATACCGGTTATGAGCGTCGCGGAAAATATTCTTATGGAAATAATCGTTCTTATAATAAGCGAAACAATGGTGGATATCGTAGAAGATATAACGATTCTTATTCTAAAAAAGAATATGATGAGACACCAAGTGTTGAGCAGGAAAACGAATAATATGCATGGAAATGTGTGGAAAGGGGCCGGTAAGGCCTCTTTTTATTAGATGGAGAAATATTTAGAAGAAAGGATAGTTATGGAAGAGTCGACAATCGTTGGAATTGCCAGTGGTGTTGGTGGTGGAATTGGAATTATCCGTATCAGTGGAAAAGATGCTTTTCGGATTGCCGGTTCTGTATTTGCCATTGGAAAAGAAGGTCAAGTAAGAGAAAATTACTTTGATCAGATAGCAAGTCATACCATACATTATGGTCATATTGTTGATGAAGAGAATCAAGTGATTGATGAGGTTATGGTTTCGGTGATGAAAGCACCAAAGACCTATACCAAAGAAGATGTTATCGAAATTAACTGTCACGGGGGCAGCTATATTCTTCAAAAGGTATTGCAGCTTCTTTTGAAAAAGGGGGCTACACTTGCTGAGCCGGGTGAATTTACCAAAAGAGCTTTTTTGAATGGAAGAATTGATCTGTCGCAGGCAGAAGCAGTTATGAAAATGATTTCCTCCAAAAATGACTTTGCATTGCAGAGTGCTATGAAGCAATTAGAGGGAAGCGTTTCTAGATATACGGAAACAATTCGAGAAGAATTATTATATGAAATGGGTAAAATAGAGAGTGCTTTGGATGATCCGGAGCATTATGATTTATCCGGTTACGCAGATGAGCTGCTTCGTTCGACAAAGAATAAGATTACGCAGTTGGAATCGGTTCTGCAAAAATTTGATAATGGAAGAATACAATCAGAGGGAATCAATACCGTCATAGTGGGAAAACCGAATGCGGGAAAATCCTCATTGTTAAATGTTTTGCTGAATGAAGAGCGTGCAATCGTGACAGATATTGCGGGAACGACAAGAGACATACTGCAGGAGTCTGTCAAATTAGGTAATCTTGTTTTGAATATCATTGATACTGCAGGTATTCACGATACAGATGATCAGGTCGAGCAAATTGGCGTTGACAAAGCAAAAAAATATGTGGAAAACGCAGATTTTGTGTTGTTTGTTGTGGATAGCAGCAACGCATGGACAGAGGAAGATGATCAGATTGTTGCCCTGTTACAGGATAAAAAAGGTGTAATTTTGTTAAATAAATCCGATTTATCTTGTGTTGTAAAGGAAGAAGATATTCAGAAAAAAATTGACTGGAAATGTATTCCGTTTTCAACTCAGACAAAAGAGGGATTGTTACAGTTACAGCAGTATATAGAATATTTGTTTACAATAGGAAAGATTGATTTTAATGATCAAATTTATTTAACAAATGTCAGACACAGAGATGCGATATGTCAGGCAGTTGAGGCGTTGCATCGAGTGAAAGAGAGTATTGAAAATGCAATGCCGGAAGATTTTTATACGATTGACTTGATGGAGGCATATCAGCAGTTGGGATTGATCAATGGTGATACGGCTTCAGAAGATTTGATCAATAAAATTTTTGAAGAATTTTGCATGGGAAAATGATTTTTCTTATTAGAAAATGTTATAATAAGAAAGATGTGTATTTGCATTTGTACCTGTTGGTTTGGTTAGATTGGAGAATAAAATGTCATATACTTATGAAAAATATGATGTAATTATTATTGGTGCAGGACATGCGGGATGTGAGGCTGCACTTGCTTCGGCTAGATTAGGAATGAAGACACTTGTTTTCACTGTCAGTGTGGACAGTATTGCGATGATGCCATGTAATCCTAATATTGGTGGAAGTTCAAAAGGACACCTTGTGCGAGAGATTGATGCGTTAGGCGGAGAGATGGGTAAAAACATTGATCGCACTTTTATTCAGTCTAAGATGCTGAATATGTCGAAGGGACCGGCTGTTCATTCGCTTAGAGCACAGGCAGATAAAAAAGAATATAGTTATTCCATGAGGAAGGTGTTGGAAAATACTCCGAATTTGACAATTAAACAGGGAGAAGTGGCTGAAATACTTGTAGAAGAAAATAAAGTTATTGGTGTTAAGACTACTTCGGATGCGATTTATCCATGTCGTGCTGTTGTTATGTGTACGGGTACATATTTAAGAGCACGCTGTATTTATGGTGATATAAGTCAATATACAGGACCAAATGGATTGTCAGCAGCAAATCATTTAACACAGAATCTGATTGATCTTGGAATTGAGGTTCGTAGATTTAAAACAGGTACTCCGGCAAGAGTTGATGGTAGAACTGTTGATTTTTCTAAAATGGAAGAACAAAAAGGAAGTGAACGCATTGTTCCATTTTCTTTTACAAATACGGCAGAAGATTTAGAGAGAGAACAGGTTTCCTGTTGGTTGACTTATACCAATGAAGAAACGCATGATATTATTCGTAAAAATATTCATCGTTCACCTTTGTATTCTGGAGATATTGAGGGAACCGGTCCAAGATATTGTCCTTCTATTGAAGATAAGGTTGTGAGATTTGCAGATAAAAACAGACATCAGGTGTTTTTGGAACCGGAGGGAAAGTATACCAATGAAATGTATATTGGTGGTATGTCCAGTTCGTTACCGGAAGATGTGCAGTATGCGATGTATCATTCTGTGCCTGGATTGGAAAATGCAGCAATTGTAAGAAATGCTTATGCAATCGAGTATGATTGTATCAACCCAACACAGTTAAAAGCTTCTTTAGAATTTAAAAAGATAGATGGATTTTTCAGTGCCGGACAGGCAAATGGAAGTTCAGGTTATGAAGAAGCCGGTGCACAGGGAATTATCGCAGGTATCAATGCGGCAAGAAAATTGCAAGATAAAGAACCTTTGATCTTGAATCGTTCGCAGGGATATATTGGTGTATTGATTGATGACTTGATTACGAAAGGTACGAATGAACCATATCGTATGATGACATCAAGAGCAGAATATCGTTTGTTACTGCGTCAGGATAATGCGGATCTTCGATTGACAAAGATAGGTTATGAGATTGGCTTGATCGAAGAGGAGAGGTATCAGCATCTATTGGAAAAAGAGAGATTGATCAAAGAGGAAATTGATCGATTGCAGCATACAACAATTGGTGGTCGAAAAGAGGTACAGCAATTATTAGAGCAACATGGAAGTACTCCTTTGCAGTCAGGTACTACAATGGCAGAGTTGTTGAAACGACCGGAACTTTCCTATGATATATTACAACCGATTGATACAGACAGACCAATTCTGTCGGAAGAGGTTCGTGAGCAGGTAAATATATCTTTGAAATATGAAGGTTATATTACCAGACAGCAGAAACAGGTTGTGCAGTATCAAAAACTGGAAAATAAAAAAATACCGGATGAGATTGATTATTATCAAGTTAATAGTTTGCGTAAGGAGGCTGTACAGAAATTGGATGAACTTCGCCCGGCATCGGTGGGTCAAGCATCAAGAATTTCAGGTGTGTCTCCGGCAGATATATCGGTATTGTTAATATACTTAGAAAAGTATAGACATGAATAAGGAGTGAAAAATTGGTAGATAAGCTTTTGAAAGAATACTGTGACAAAATAGATATTGCTATTACAGATGTGCAGTTGCAAAAATTTCGACAGTATTATGATATGCTGATTGAAAAAAATAAAGTAATGAATTTGACTGCAATTACTGATAGTAAAGATGTTGTTATTAAACACTTTATCGATAGTATTTATTTGATGAAATATATGGATCTGCAAAATAAAAATATTATGGATGTGGGAACGGGAGCTGGTTTTCCGGGAATCCCATTAGCAATCATGAATTCAAATTGTAATTTTGTTTTGTTAGATTCCCTGAACAAGCGTATAAATTTTCTGTGTGAAGTGTGTGATGCATGTGAACTCGATCATGTTGAACTTGTGCACAGTAGAGCAGAAGATGGTGCGAGAGATGAACAGTATCGAGAAAAATTTGATGTGGTTGTATCAAGGGCAGTGGCAAATATGTCAACTCTATTAGAATATTGTACGCCATATTGTAAAGTTGGAGGATTCTTTGTCTCTTATAAAACAGGGCATAGTGATGAAGAAATTTCTAATGCTGCAACAGCAGAAAAAATATTGGGATGCAGTCAGCTGGAAAATTATGATTTTATTTTACCTGATACAGATATAGAAAGAAGATTTGCTGTTTATAAGAAGACAAAGAAAGTATCAAAAAAATATCCTCGACAGGCAGGTAAACCTAAAAAAGAACCATTATAAAAATTATGAAATGTTGTTTTGTGATTGTATGCAAAACAACATTTTTTACTAGATTGGAAATTGCTCATAGTGTGGTAATATACCGCCAAGAATTGCCTTAGCAATTCTTGTAGAGCAAAACGCTGGTTTTGCTCTTGTTTACTTTATCGTTTTATTGAAACTTTCTTTTGACCAATGTAATACTTCGTGATATACTTTTAATGTGTGAAAAATGTTTCACGTGAAACATTTTTGTAGAATAAGCAAATATTCACTGTATGATATTTTACAAGAATTACTGATGTGATTCTTGCAGAGCAAAACGCTGTTTTGATCTTGTTCTTTTTTTTATAATAGAAAAATTACAGTGGAAACGAGGAGAGTATGGGAAGAGTAATAGCAATTTCAAATCAAAAAGGTGGAGTTGGTAAAACAACAACAGCCATTAATTTATCTGCCTGTTTGGCTGAAAGAGATAAGAGGGTATTAGTAATTGATATGGACCCTCAGGGAAATGCTACAAGTGGTTTGGGCATTGATAAAAATTCAGTCGAACATACAAGTTATGAATTGCTGACAGGTAGTACAACAATATGGGAATCAATGACACCTTCTATTATCCATGGATTGACTGTTATTGCATCTGATAGAAACTTAGCAGGTGTTGAAATCGAGTTGATCGGCATGGATAATCGAGAGTACATTTTAAAGAATGAGGTTGATAAAGTTAAAGACAATTATGACTTTATTATAATTGATTGTCCTCCATCGTTGAATACCTTAACTGTCAATGCAATGACAACGGCAGATACAGTTATCGTTCCAATTCAGTGCGAATATTATGCACTGGAAGGACTTAGTGAATTGATTTATACGATTGATCTTGTAAGAGATCGATTGAATCCAAATTTGCAAATCGAAGGTGTAGTGTTTACTATGTATGATGCAAGAACCTGTTTGTCATTGCAGGTTGTAGAAAATGTAAAAGAAAACTTGCATCAGGCAATTTACAAGACAATTATACCGAGAAATGTGAGATTAGCAGAAGCACCAAGTCATGGTCTGCCAATTAATTTGTACGAACCAAAATCTGCCGGTGCGGATGGATATAGAAGTCTTGCAGAAGAGGTAATTAATCGAGAATTTTAGAAATGTTTCACGTGAAACATTGTAGTGAACTGTGAAACAGGTATTAAGAGCAAAGTGTGGGTATATCATTTGAAAAATGATGTAAAATGGAAAGGATGTATAATGGCTGCAAGTAAAAAAGGATTGGGAAAAGGAATTGATGTATTGATTCCAGAAAATGACAGCGTAAAGAAAGCTTCTACAAAAGTAAAAGAAGTTGTAAAAGAGGTTATTAAAGAGACTGATATGATGGATATTAATAAAATTGAGCCAAATATTAATCAGCCTCGAAAAGATTTTGATGAGGATGCGCTTCAAGAATTGGCAGATTCCATTAAACAGTATGGATTGATTGAGCCAATTATTGTACAAAAAGGGAAAAAGAATCTTTATCAAATTATTGCAGGTGAGCGAAGATGGAGAGCTGCAAGAATTGCAGGAGTTAAGCAAGTTCCTGTTATTGTTAAGGATTATTCAGATCAGGAAGTAATGGAGATTGCACTGATTGAGAATATCCAAAGAGAAGATTTGAATCCGATTGAAGAAGCAGAAGCTTATCAGAGATTAATAGATGAATATCATATGAAACAGGATGAAGTAGCAGAGAAAGTATCCAAGAGCCGTGTTGCGATTACTAATACTTTGCGATTGTTAAAGTTGGATGAGAGAGTAAGGCGTATGGTGATCGAAGATAAGATCAAAGGTGGACATGCCAGGACACTTCTTTCTGTAAAAGATGGGGATATTCAATATGAAATTGCACTTCAGATATTTGACCAAAATCTGAGTGTAAGAGAGACGGAAAAATTGGTAAAGAGTATGCTTGCTGTTCCAAAACAGAAAAAGGAGCAAAAGGAAGAAGAAAATAAGCAGATGCGAGCTATTTTTGATCAATTTGAGGAAAAACTCAAAGTCCAATTAGGAACTAAGGTTAAAATTAATGCAAAGAATAATGGAAAAGGAAAAATCGAAATTGAATATTATTCTAGCGATGATTTTGACAGAATTATTGATGCAATTACAAACAAAGAGTAGAGTTACAAATTTTTTTAATAGCTTTGTTGTTTTGTATGGATCAATACAAATGTGATAAAATAGTAATTATGAATTGTGTAGTAATGTGCCCTATACAATTTATTATAAGTAAGCGGTGCATAGAAATGAGGGTAAAATGCAATTATTTGATCAGTTTGGAATAGACATAGGATATGTTGTAATAGGAATGGCGGGAGTGATTGTACTCTTATTCATTATTATATTGGTTATGATGATTCGTAATCATGGAATGAGAAAAAAATATAAGCAGTTTATGAGTGGTGAAAACGGAAAGTCTTTAGAAAAAGCTATTTTAGACAAGTTTGAATCCATTGATAAATTGGAAGAAGATGTGAGTGTGATCAATAAAAATATTTCAGATATTCGTGGTCAGTTGACAACGGCATATCAAAAAATTGGAATGGTAAAATATGATGCATTCAAAGAAATTGGTGGAAAGCTTAGTTTTGTATTAGTGTTGCTGACAGAGGATGATAATGGATTCATTTTGAATTCTATGCACAGCACAAAAGACGGTTGCTATACTTATGCTAAAGAAGTGGTTAATGGAGAAGCATTTGTTATTCTTTCAGAAGAGGAACAGCAGGCATTGGAAGAGGCAAAACAGAATAAAGGATTGAGAAATTTAAGTGAGAACTAAGAAAATAACCGGAAATAGAACTTAAATTTTTAATACTTTATCAACATAAAAACTGCTCGGATTACAAGTGATCCTTAATAATCCGAGCAGAAAAAACATTGCTTTAATTTTTGCATTGATAAAAAATATTATATGCTATAAAAGTTTAAGTGTAAAATACAATGTATTTTATCTTATGTCTAGTTAAATCCATAAACACGATTGAAGAAATAATATCCCCATACAATAATCTTTCGTCCGGCGCGATTCTTGGATTGCAGTGGAAAACCAAATTTACGGCGTGTGATAATCCAGTAAACGGATTTGTTTTTGTTTTTCAAGTATCTCCACAATTCATCGCGTTTCTTTAGATTATCCGGTAAACCGGATTTTACCAAAAGAGCGGAACTTACGATCATCATCATAGCAAGATATTTGATCATATAATTTCGCAGTTTTTTATTGTGAATAGCCATCAGATTCTGTGAATCTATCATAAGCTTTGTTACTTTGATCTGCTGATCAATACGCTTTGTCATAATTGCCTCGTTGACAGATTGACCTTCACGACCAATGTAGTAACGGTATAAGTCAACATTCATATAATACATTCTTTTGACATGAGGCAATGGATTGTAAGCAAAAATATTGTCTACATAGAATGTATGCTCTGGAAGATGCAAGTGGCAATCACGCAAAAGTTTTGTGCGATAGATCAATGAATGCATCAATAAATTTTGACTCATACGAAAATGCTTCACATCGTTCCAACTTATAAATTTATCTTTTGGAATGGCTGAAGTATATCCAATTGACTTTCTTTTGTTGGCACTTGGTTTTTCGTAAACATAGTTGGTAATTAACATATCAAGTGATTCTGCATTTTCTACACAGGTGTGCAAAAAGGACATGACAGCCTTTAAACTTGATTTGTCAAACCAATCATCACTATCCAATACTTTGAAAAACAATCCCGCTGCTTCTTTGATACCAGTGTTTACTGCTGAACCGTGACCACCATTTTCTTTATGAATGGCGCGTACAATTTCAGGATATTTTTGTTCGTATTCTTGAGCAATCGACAAGGTATTGTCAGATGATCCGTCATCTACAACAAGAATCTCAATATCGTCACCGCCAACTAAAGCGGACTCGATAGCCTTTGACATATATTCTTGCGAATTGTAACAAGGAATTGTTACGGATAATAGTTTCATATAAACCCTCATTTCTGCACACATTTTATTGATTCGTGTAGCATTCGTGCTTAGTGTGCAATGACACATAAATGCTACCATTGTTTTCTGTTAGTATAACCACATAGGTATATAAATTATGAAATATCGTTACAATCTCCATAATTTATTGAGAAACTACTTGAATGATAACATGAAAAAGAAAAAGAAGAAAGGCTAATTTTCTGAACATTTTCTAACAATTTTTATAACAACAAGTGGAATATAGAAAATTGTGATATTTACTAGAAAAAAGTAGGAGAATTGTTTTATAATGATACTAAATATTGTGAACTTGATTTTTACAAAATTGAAAAGTTAAGGGGGAAGGTATATGGATCCTAAATCTATGATAGAGAAAGCTATGCAGGCAAGAAACCGGGCTTATGCACCATATTCGCAGTTTATGGTTGGTGCATGTTTGGAAACAAAAAGCGGAAAACAATATTTTGGATGCAATATTGAAAATAGCAGTTTTGGTGCAACAAACTGCGCAGAAAGAACTGCATTTTTTAAGGCAGTTAGTGAGGGGGAAAGGGAGTTTACCAAAATTGCAATCGTAGGTGGAAAAAAAGATGGGGAGATAGAAATTTGTCCACCATGTGGTATTTGTCTACAGGTTATGTCAGAATTTTGTGACCCTGAGACTTTTCAAGTTATTTTGGGGGATACTACAACATATAAAGTGTTACTTTTGAAAGAACTATTACCTATGGGCTTTGCACTGGAATCATGAAAGTAGACTAATTTTAGTGATAAAGTACGGATGTAAATTGGTAATGAAATTTATAACGGGTTTACAAAAAATATATGTGTCCGATAAATAGGACACATGAAACAAATACATTAAGAGAAAATGGCATGGGGAAAGGAGCAATTACTATGACAGCATATGAGATTATTGATAAAAAGAAAAAAGGGCTGGTTCTTAGCAAGGAAGAAATAGAGTTTCTTGTGGAAGGATATGTAGAGGATAAAATACCGGATTACCAAATGGCAGCTTGGTTAATGGCAGTGTACTTTCAGGGAATGACAGATGAAGAGTTGTTGACACTGACAAATTGTATGGCAGAGTCCGGCGATCAAATTGATCTGTCACAAATTGATGGCATCAAAGTTGATAAGCACAGTACAGGTGGTGTTGGCGATAAAGTGACATTGGTCGTGGCACCTATTATTGCTGCTTGTGGTGGAAAAGTTGCTAAAATGAGTGGAAGAGGTTTGGGATTTACAGGTGGAACGATTGATAAGCTTGAGGCAATTCCCGGCTTATCGACAACAATTCCGCAGGAAAAGTTTTTTGAAATGGTGAATACGATTGGTTTTTCTGTTATGGGACAGTCGGCAAAGATTGCTCCTGCAGACAAAAAGATATATGCGTTGCGGGATGTGACGGCAACGGTAGATAGTATTCCGTTGATCGCCTCTTCTATTATGAGTAAAAAGCTTGCAGCCGGCAGCGATAAAATTGTCCTGGATGTCACAGTTGGTAGTGGGGCGTTTATGAAAAATACAAAGGATGCAGTTGCTTTGGCAGAAAAAATGGTGGCAATCGGTGAAGGTGCCGGACGAGAAACAATGGCAATTTTAACAAACATGGATGAACCACTTGGTTGCGCTGTAGGAAATACGATTGAAATGATAGAAGCAATTGATGCGTTAAAGGGACATGCTCCCAAAGATTTATCGGAAGTTTGCAGAGAAATTGCGTGCTATATGCTTGTTTTTGAAGGCTTTGGTACAAAGGAAGATTGCTATGTCAAAATTGATCAGGTCATTGAAGATGGTTCGGCTTACAATAAACTAATAGAAATGGTAGGCAATCAAGGCGGTGATAGTTCTTACATTAGCAACCCTGAAAAATTTATTCAAGCCACATATACAGAAGATATTATTGCGGGAGAGACTGGTACGGTCGATGCAATGAATACAGAGGATTGTGGCAAGGCTGCTGTTTTGCTGGGTGCCGGACGAGAAACGAAAGATGAGCAGATCGATATGACGGCAGGAATATATTTTTATAAAAAAACGGGAGACAAAGTTGCAAAGGGTGAGGTGCTTGCAAAAGCATGTGCATCAGATCAGAAAAAATTACAGGATGGCGTTGCAAAGTTAAAGGAGATTTACCATGTTTCATCTACTCCTGTAGAAAAAAATAAGTCCATTATTGGGTATGTGACAAAGGACGGCGTCCGGTTGTGCTAGAAAATATAGGTTGAGGCTAAATAATACAACCATAGAGGGAAAAATGTCTTAAAATAATACCTTATAGGAATAAAGATGTTCTATAAGGATGCCATCACCGCATAAATGAATACTGTTTGTATTGTTATGCGGTGATGCGCAAAGAGTAGTAAGTTAATTCTAAGTAACCGGAGGAAAACAGAGGTTTAGGAAAGATAGATGGAATAGGCTCGTCTTTTTCTATTATTGATAAGAACCCTGTGTCGTCGTGACGGGACAATGTGTGCATATTCGGTCAAAAATAAAGTTGTTTGTCCTGTCGTAGACAGGTTTTTCATTTTTAGATGTCCAAGAAATGGAACACATAGTACCTGAAGAAGAGAAGCAGGCAATTACGCAGTTTTTTTCATCAGGATCACTGCTTAGCAATTCATCTGTTATGGGAATGGATGTTATACTCTCATCAGCAATGATATCAGATGAAGTATTTGAATGGTAGTAAAGTTTAAAGTCAGGTGCAGCTGAGAAATGTGTTGAATCATAAAGTTTAATATTAGGTGCAGCTGAAGAGTACATTGAGTTATAAAATTTGGTATTAGTTCCAGTTAAGGAACGAGCCAAAATATTTGTTGATTCCTTTGCGTAAACGGTAAAAATGGAATCTGAATTTTCTGGCGATGGATTGGAAGATGCAATCTGGTAAGTTGCGTTATCTTCGTACAAACAATGATCCAGATAGATTTTATAAATATCATCAGAAACATTTGTCCATTCTTTTGAAGTAAAGTCATAAATTGAAAACCATACAGAGTCCATTTTTTGGTACAGGATAATAGGTGTATCGGAGGAAGGGGCATTAGAAAAATGACCATACACTAATAATCGTGTAGGGATTCCTGACTGTAATGAAAACTTTATTGGAGAGATTATTCCATTTTGGACGGTTATTTTTTGCAGAGAGGGAGAACATGCAAAATTGGAGGTTGCATTTGTGGAAATAAGGGAAAGATAATAGTTATCGTCAGGGAGATACAGTTTATATTGCTGCAGATATCGATTTATTTCTGCTGTCAGATCCTCGTAGCTTGATGATACATTTACTGTAATGGAACTCTGCATTAATGTTTTACCGGATTTCGTATATAAGGTAAGCCTAAAATCAGATGTAATCGTATCGTTATTTGTAGCGGTATTATTTTCTACGGAGAGTGATGAAAATCTTGTGGCGGGAATCTTTTTGGGAGCCAATGCAAATAAAATATGCTCTTGCCTAAAAGCATTTGGCGTGAATGAAAAGGACATTGGTTGGTAACAGGTAGAATAATTGGCATATGTCGCCGTGCTATTTTCTGAATCACTGGCATAAACCGTTATACAATAGGAATCGTCTGCAGAAAAATCATTATCGATTAACTGTGTTGCAGGATCGATTTTAGGCGCAAAAGGACTATTACTTTTATAAGAAATTTTTTCATCTGCATTGTTAATTAAAGAGCAAGAGGTGATATTTTCAATAGCAGCATTGCTTAACATAAACAATCCATCAGTATTTGTTTTGCCGTTCCATGATTTGTTAGTGCGTGTGTTCGTAATAATGACGGTGCAGTTTGACATGGGAATGTTATCCTCATTTATAAGGGATATAGAAACAGAATGTGTCGACTGCTGAAGAACAGTATTTATACAATAGGTCGAATCAGGCATGTCAAACGCCGGAATATTTTTCATGTTGTAATTTGGATGAGAATAAGTCATATAATAACTCCCTTTTGGTATTTTCTTGAAAGAATATGCTCCAAATGCATCAGTCTTTGTCTGAGCGTAATGGTGAGAAGATGTATTGGATTTATAGAGTGATACAACTACATTAGAGAGTGCATTATGCGAAGTATCACTGACAAAACCGCATAATGTACCCGGAGTCAGACGCTCCTCATAATTGGTAGTAAGCGTGGAGTTTAGGATAGGACTGCTGATATGATAACTTCCATTAGCAGTCCCGTTTCCTGGACATAGCTTTTTGGCAGTTTCTGATGTTAATTGGTAGGTAATTTTTTTACCGTCGCTGGATAGGGAGCGGTAGTGTGCCTGTCCCATATTTTGACCAGAATGGGAAAGAATCAATGTTGAGTTTTGCACTTCTTTTTTTAATAAAATTCGGTTGCTATAAAGAATCAGACTATGATTCCAGGGATTGATTGATGTATCTGCAGTCCAAGATACATCATCTAATATAGTAGAGTTTGTTGTGGTGTTAGCTGATGTAGTTGTCTGTGATGATTTTTTGTTCAATGAAGAACTTGTCGATTTGGAAGAAGTAGTTTTTGTGCTCTTCCCGGTAATGCGTAATTTTGTTTTTAGTAAAACAGTCTTTTTCTTGGATTGTTTTATTTTAGCAGTGATCGTAACACGACCTTTCTTTTTTGCTTTCAGAATACCAGATTTTTTATTAATGGAAGCAATCTTAGGATGATTGCTGTGAAAAGTGATCTTTGCTTTGCGCGTGCATCCAACAATCCGATAATGGAAATTCTTGTTGACAGAAAGCGTGGTTATTGTTTTTTTGAAATGGCATTTCTTTGTTTTTGCTTGCGCTATGCCGGTATTATTGCATACCAAAAGACCTGCGAAAAGGAGAATGCAAAGTGCCATAATAGGGGTGTTTTTAATTTTCTTTAATAACATAATACCTCTTTTCTGCACACTGTTTAGTGAATGATAACATAGATGTCGAGTGTGCAAAGACACCTATATTATAGGTATAGAATATATTGTTATTGCAAAATTATTTGATGTGTATAATTGCAAGTTAACAATATCTGTAGCTGCAATTTGCAATATTGTATAACTACGAAAAGACAATGCTGGTAACAGTTTGCAATATTCTATTACTGTAAATAGACAATGCTAGAGGTGATAAATTGCAATATTACATAATAATACAGTCTGACAGTTGCGCTTTGAGTTCCTCAATTTGAGATTTTGTGATGTTTGTATCACTGAGCAGTAACACTTGCAATGAACATAGATCTGCTAAGGTTTCTATATGAGACAAGTCCCTGTTACCGGACAGGTCTAAATATTGAAGGGATGTCAGCTTGGAGATGGGAGTTACATCATTACATAGATTATCTGACAGCACCAAAACTTTTAGATGTTGCAGTGAGGAAAGAACACTAAGATCACAAAGTTTGTTGTTACTCAAATACAATTCTGTAATTTGAGGATGGTTCTGTAGTGCGGATAATGATGTAAATTGGTTGTTCTCCGCATATAGAATGTTCCAATTGTGGGATAGATCAGAAGAATCTAGTACAGCCTCAAGTGAAGTTAATTGTTGGTTGCTGACATCAAGAAAATTCACTGAATCAGAATGATAGAAAAAATCAGAATACTCTGAATTTTCATGTGCTTCAATCATGCTGACTTCATGTCCGTTTTTTGGTACACTAGATTGTTCTTCTGCATTTGCAGGAGCAGAAGTCCTATGGTCAGACAAATATTGCGCGGATTGCCCTGATGATACAGAAGCGGCAAAATTTTGACCGAAAAATGCCGATTGTTTGGATGATAATTTTTTTCCGGACAAGCTAAGAAAAAGTGTTGCGCATAGCAAGATCATGCCCAAGCAGATTATCGGAAAACACCACCGATACCGTTGTAAAATAGGTACTGACAAGTTGTTTCGTATTGGAAGTTTGCCTAATAAAAATCGAAACGGATGTAATGTAGCATATGAGAGTAACTTATTACAGGAGCTGTTGCTGACATTTGATGTTTGCAATCGCTGTGTCCGGATAGAATAAAACGGATGAGTTGCGTCGGCAATTTGCAATCGATAAGAGCAAACTTCATTTAATATCGATAACTGTGTTACCACAGTATCAGAAAATGAGAGTATGCTTTGATCATTGTCAGTATTGACAATGGAAGGTGTTAGCACATGAGCAAAACACTTTTTCAGTGCCTGAATAGCTTGATCGTATGGCTCATCGGTACAGTAAAAACTATCATTTTCTGTAAATAACAAATCTGCAGAAAAGTTTATATATCCTCGTTTTGGTACAGTTCCATTTTGTAATAGAGTATATAAAGTTGCAGCAAAACCGTATTGATCTGTTGATTCGTTAGGCAATTCATTGTTCCAGTTTGGTGGACAAAAAGTAGGTGGTGTCATAGCCTTTTTGGAATGAAAAAGGGTATGGATGGGGGCAGGACATGAGATAGAATTGGAGAAATCTCCAAGAACAAAGTGATCGTTAGAATCAACAAAAATATTATCTGGAGATACATCCAAATGCAAAATATGTTGACTATGCAAACTTTGTAATGCATGCGATATTTGCTTGCAGAGTTGAATAATCTGGGATAATGTCAGTCCCTCTTTTCGGACATAGTCCTTTAGGGGTGTTAATACAGGAAAGATAATAGCAGTACCTTGTGGATAACGATGAATTTCTTCTATCGGTAAAATATTTGGATCATGGATGCTTTTGAGTTTGGTCCATAAAGCAGCATCATAATTTCTTTTGGATAAAAGCAGAATGATCCGTGTTTCTTTTTCATAGAGTCTCTTGGCATGAAGAATAGTATGATGCTCAGAAGCTCGTATTGTTGCGATGGTACGCCAATGGTTATGCAGATATTTCTGCAGGGAAGTGTTGGACATAAATGGGATACCTCCTTAGTATACACAAAGTGTACATGTAGTAGTAATCGTCTTGGATTGCAGTGTTAGATAGTACAGACCCGTTTTTGGGACATATAAAATACCGTTTGTAATAGAAACATCTGGGGAAGATGCTTCTATGGAAAAGGTGGTTGTTGGTGGATTTTGGATAATTCTCTCAACAATAGCAAGAGAAGTACCTTTCTTAATCCTAACAAAGTGACTTATCACGGTAGGAGAGGCTGTTGGTAAGGTTGTCTTGTTCTGCTGTGGTGAACTTGACTTCGATGACATGGAATTTTTGGATGATCGATTGGCATGACTGGGGCTCGGAGAAGAACCAGCCCTGGAGGACTTACTTGGTCTTGCGGAAACAGAGCCAGATCTTGCAGCCTTTTTGGATTTAGTTGTAGAAGAATCTGATTTATTGGATTTCTTTGGTGCTGTGGTTCTGGATGGTGACTTTGGGGGCTGTTTTTTTGTCTTGGCAGTGGGAGATGGCGTAGTTTGCGTAGAGCCCTTATTAGAACTTGCAGAGGTTTCATGCAACGCGATAGATAAGGCAAGGTTTTTGGATGATTGATTCTGGACACATAGAAAGTACCGTTGACCTGCATCTGTAGATTGCATACAAGTATAGTTTGTGCCGGATTTGGATAATGGCAGGCTTGTACCATGAGAATCGTATAAAGTGACACGGTATTTGCCTAAGGGAGTAATGGAAATTACCGTATTTGATACGGAGGCAGGCGAGTTGGACGCGGATGCTCCTGAAAAGTAGTAATACCGGGCATCATATGCAGGAAGAGCGCATTTTGTGTCTTGTTGATAGGACAGAGCAAGTGCATCAGAAAAACCATGATCTGCCAGGGATAGCGTTTGGGGCATGAGAAGACCAATGGATAGACACACGAGGATGAGGATGCGTATCGTGTTTTGTACAAGAGAATGTTTCATAGAAATCACCAATTCCTTTCTCAGTCTGCAAAGATTGAATGGTCTGTGGACTGTTATTGTTGCTAAACATTTTTGACGGGTTAAAAATTGTGTGATCACTATTGTAGTAAAAAGGATAGCAGATATCTATTGACATACATAACAAAAATAGATGATTTTTTATAACATATGTTTGTTAGAAGTGACGAAAATAAACTTTTGCATAAAAAATTAAGTCATCAAAAATCGTATTTGCAATTTTTGATGACTTAATAAAGATCCTTAAAAAATTCTATTATTGAAGTTTCCTGTTCAGAATCATCTGAAAAAAATTTCCAACCGGACCAGTTCTTTTAGATATAACTAAAGAACAAGGATCCTGCATTTTTGAACATCTTTTCCGCAGTGGTTAAAGCAACGGTTCGTTTGCTATGCGTTGCCGGATCCATCCAAGTGACGGTGGATGAAGTGTATGCGGTGATCAGCACGGCGTGACTGTTATCCAGCATACCGATGACTGGTTTTTCGTTGCTTACAAAATATAATATTTGATCGACCGTACATCCTGTCAGATTGACCGGAGTATCCAAATGAGCACGAAGCATTTTCATAATGGATTTCTCTTTCAGATCAGACACGGAAGTCGTAACCTGAGCCGCTTGCAGCAACATCTGTACACATGATTTCGTGCTTGAAATGTTGTTGGATGGATAAGAGATGCTTGACAACTCTTTGCTGATAAATTTGCCACCGCGTTCCCAAACAATATGAGAATGGCTATCCATGACAACACCCATTTGCTCATCTGCTAACTGAATTGCTTTTGCTGGATCGGTCAAAGATGAAGTAATTCCGCCGTATGCGTAAACATAATACTTGGTTGACTTCATCGTCTGTGACTCATCCAAATGTAAAGTCGTATCTTCCGTGATCATAACACTCAATGTTTCCTGAACTTCCGGAAGAGAATTCATGATATATCCGGCTGGCAGTGAAATGTATTTTTCTGTCAGTGCCTTGTCTGTTACACGGGTAGAAAGGCTGACTGCTTGTGCCGCCGTATTCTTCTGATTCATAATACTGTCATCGGATGTTTTCTTCCAAGTTCCACGCGTCTTTTTCACGCGTTTCAGTCGAATAACATTACCGTCTACACCTGCGGAAGTTACATAGGTATTTTTGTTTTGATACTCACGCAGCACATTTCCGGAACAGTCGGAAATGATCAGTTTATAGGCGGGACGCACGGTATCACCGGTGGTCGATTCATAAATATCAGCGTTTTTGACAAAGCCGTATACCACATTGGAATCGATCGTACCAAGTGTGACCAGACTTTGATTTTTTGGAGCTTTAATCGTCAATTCCTTAGACGAATTCAGATCCAAAATAGTCAGCTTGCTTGCGTTGCCGTTTGCGGATGCATCTGACCATACAAAGCAGTGTGCCGCTTCCAACATAAGGAAATTATCTGCTGTTGCATTTTCTGTCAAAATATCATGTCGCTTCGATGAAATATTATAAGCGTACACAATATCGTTGATCGAAAAATAAAAGATATTTTTGTTATTTACATAGCAAAAATCACCGAAGTCTTCTTTTAACTGTTCATAAGTCGTGGTCAATGGAATGTATACACGCTCCGTGATCTGATTGCTTTCAGCCAGGTAATCGTATAACAAAATTCCAACGCGGCCTTCGTAATCACCGCAGTTCATATAGCCGTAAACAACAAAGCTGACATTGCCATCATTGTCGACATTCAAAATACGGATGTCGTGCTGGTCAAAGTTGTCCAGAAGGCGTTTGTTGTTGTAAGGCTGGAAAGTAAATACTTCGTTGATTTTGTTGGTATTCATGTTGTACAGCCACAAAGCACCGTTGCGCACAAAAGCAACATTTTTGTTATCTTCACTTGAAGTCAGATCAAAATCCGTTTTGGAAGAAATACCTACTTTTAATTCACTTTTGTTGACGGAGATCAAAGAAGGATCAAACATCGCCTCCATTGTTCTACGGAAATACAATAGGTAAATGCGGTTGCTCGTATAACGAACACGGTAAAATTCTTTGATCTGATAAGTCTCTGTACCTGTGCCCGGATTGGCAGTCACAAAGTAAGTTTGTTGGATCGCAGCTGTTTCAACATTCAATTCCTTGATCGTTGGAACTACATCTGAAATAATCTTTGGCTTTAATTTGCCCCAAGTTACCATCTTCTGGCTTGAGTGGATGTCAACATCGGCAAAGGAATCATCTGATCCGGCATTTGCTTCCAAATACTGACTGAGATCCAAAGATTGTCCTTTATCAAAAGTAGCATCATGAAATTTTGAGACAAATTCCAGCTTTTGTTTCAAATAAAAATCCTGCTCGTAATATTTAATACGAGTATAAAAATGGATTTTCTTACTATAGTTGGTGATCAAGGTGATCTTCATACCATATTCCGTGCTTGTGTCCATACCCTCTTTTAGGCGGATCTTTGCTGTTTTGAGGGAACCCTCTTTGTCAAAAGCTGTAATATCTCCGGATTCGATCGACTTGCTGTTAGAAATATCACGCAGGTCGTAGGAGAGCTTCTTGATTACACAATCGTTTTCATCAATTTTGGCAATAAATGTTTTGGTCGTATCCAATGGTGTGATAGACTCACGCACATCGCTGGAACTCAGCTCACTACTGTATCCATGCAGTGTATTAACCGTATAATCCCCTAGCTGCAGGTACATGGTAGGGAAGGTGGAATCCTGGATACTGGTAGCGGTAGTCGTTGCTATCGAGATGGATGGTATCCCTTTTCCGAAGAAAAATAGGGCACCTAAAAAAATAATCAAAAGAATTACAAATTTATATAAATGTTTCATATACTTCCTCATTTCCATTTGTGTGTTTCCTGTAAAGGAGCACATAGTAACGATCCAACTTCGCCATTGGATCAACAATAATGAACCCTATATAGTATAAAAGTTTTATCGCAAAAAGGCAATAAACACATTCTAAAATTTATATCATATGATAATAGTAAGTTTTGAATATCGATCAGACCATAAGGGAGGTAAATAATGCAGGCAAAATATGCAAAGGGAAATAGTATGACATTTCCACTGGAATTTACAGAGGTATTATGGAAAGAACAGTTTGATGATGATCGTTATTTACTGCCAAAAGAGGCCGTTACTATGTACAAACAGGTTGCAGAAATGTGCGATCAAATGGAGTATGATGGCAGTATGATGTATGATTGCTGCCCTGATAAAATATGTGTTGAACGAATGACAGGAAAGCTTTGCGGAGAGCGTTGCGATGATCCTATGTATCGGGCGTTGATGCAGGTATTATTATGCAAGGAAATGGGATGCAGGAGGGAAAGAAGGAGAAAACACAAAGAACGTTTGCAAAAAAATTGGTAATAAATTACCAAGCGCATATCATTAAAAATCATAATCAATTTGCGGAAATCCCATATAAATATGTCCGGTATCTGTCACAGCAATCTGTACATTATAAGGGACATTAGAATGATCGGTGCTATGCTCCAGAGTGTGGCTATAAAAATAATAATCTTTATAGCGTTTTTCTTCGTGTTTATAGACAGTTTGCAGCTGGTCATCCTGTAGAATATCAGAGCAAAGTGATCGAATGGAAGATTTGGAATCTTGTGTAACGATCTCATAAGTCTGGCTTGTGAGAGGCTGCATTTTATAGCTGTCTACATGATAGTGCGAGGAATATGGAGCGATGATCTGCATAGCTAATTTGCTAAGGGCAGCGAGCCAGCAAAAAGCAGCAAGTAAGACGATCAATATTCGGCAATAACTGACATGATAGTTTCGTTTACATTTAAAATAAATGGAAAACATAATAACAAAACTCCTTTCTGTTATCATGTTTTCCATTATTTTTCATTTTATACATTTTGGACTTTTGAGACCCTGATCTTTACAATAATGCCTGATAAATATCTCGTTTTGATACGCCTCTGTCTTTTGCTACCTGTTTCATAGCATCTTTCTTGGTCATATTTTGGGACAGGTAATGTTCCATGTGTTCTTCAATCGTAAGAGAATCCCATGCCTGTCGTGCTTCCTGTTCCAATTCCGCAGGATCTTTTCCCTCTAAGACAAGGACAAATTCACCCTTTGGAGGATGTTCTTCAAAATAGGCGATTGCAGACGATAAGGTCATACATTGTACCGTTTCATGGATCTTTGTTAATTCCCGACATAGCGTGATAGCGCGATCACCGACCGTATCATACAATTCCTGTAAGGTGGCACGAAGGTGATGTGGTGCTTCGTAAATGATCGTTGTGCGAGTCTCCTGTTTGAGAGCGTCTAAAATTCTACGGCGTTCTTTTTTATCCGGTGGAAGAAATGCTTCAAAGGCGAAGCGTCTGGTCGAAAGACCGGACAGTGTTAATGCCGTAACACAAGCACAGGCACCGGGGAGAGAAGTCACGGTAATCCCGGCTGCATACGCCTGTTTGACGATTTCTTCTCCGGGATCAGATATGCCCGGTGTGCCGGCATCGGTCACCAAAGCAATATTCATGCCCTCGGCTAATTTATTTACCAAATAAGCTGCCTTATCGATCTTGTTATATTCATGATAGCTTGTCATGGGAGTTTTGATCTCAAAATGATTGAGCAGTTTGATAGTATTGCGGGTATCTTCTGCTGCGATCAGATCTACTTCCTGTAAGGTTCGGAGAACGCGAAGAGTCATATCTTCCAGGTTCCCGATAGGTGTTGCACATAAATACAAAGTACCAGACATATTATTCCTCATTTCTATGTTGTTAATCCATACATGGCTTTGACTTCTTCTGTATACTGACCGGGTGTATCGTAGACGATCAGTGGAGGCTGCACCTTGACCATTGGTTTGCCATCGCGTACCCCTTCGATCAAGATCATATTTGGCTCGCGGTCTGCAAATGGATGGACCAGACGCAGTTTCTTCGGTTCTAAACGATATTGACGCATCAGTACCATAATATCGGCAAGGCGAAAAGGACGATGTACCATATAAAATCGTCCTTTTGGACGAAGCAACCGGGCACTTTCCCGAATAACATCTTCCAGACTACATCGAATCTCATGGCGTGCGATCGCCAGCGGAAGATCGGGATTGGTCAATCCGTGTCTATCGTTCATATAAGGAGGATTGACGGTCACAACATGATATTTGCCTCGACCAAGCTGTGAAGATGCGGTGCAGACATCACCTTCGTAAATGTTGATCCGCTCTTCCAGCTGATTCCATTGTACACTTCTTGCTGCCATGTCAGCACTTTCCGTCTGCAGTTCTAAAGCATCAATATGTTCCGCCGGAGTTTTGGCAGAAAGTAATAATGGCAAGATACCTGTACCAGTGCATAGATCAATAACAGTTTCGTTTTTGCGAACTTCTGCAAATGCACTAAGCAGTACGGCATCAATGCCAAAACAAAATTTTCCGGGATGCTGGATGATTTCCAATCCGTTTATTTGGAGATCATCCAGACGCTCGTTTTCATGTAATAAGGAATTTTTATTCACCATCTTTTGTGTGTTCCCTGTTTTCTCTGCGTGGTCGACGATTGTGGTATTTGCGTGGACCGCGATCATTTCTTCGTGCTTCCCGATTCTCGAAATCTTCATACTCATTGTGATGGAAATCCCGATTGTTGTGAGAGGCATGATCGTTGCGGCGATGTTCGCGATTACCCTGTTCAAAACGCTGGTTACGATTGTTATGCTGATCGCCTTGCTCAAAACGCTGATTGCGGTTATTGTGCTGATCGCTACGGTTGTTATCACGATGTCCGTTTGTTTTGGCGTTTGCCCGTTGACCATTTCGGTTAGAAGGGCGTTGACCATTGCCGGAGCGCTGATTATTGCGTCCTCGATCTTGCTGACCATCACCGGACCATTGCTCGTTGCGACGATTGTCGTGTGGATCTTTACCGGATTTTTTGCGGAAAGGTTTGTTGCCGCGACGGTTGTTTTGTGGCTTAGCAGACTCTTCCTCAACGGTCTCTTCCGGTTTACTTAATTCTTCCAATGCAATCAGATCTTCTTCATCCAATGCTTCATCCGGTAATGCCTGTGCAGGAATGTTTTTGCCGGATGCATTCTTTTTGTCAAAAGATAATTCGGATACATGGTATTCTTTGACCTCTTTTTCCCCGCTGTCATCAGTAATAACAACTTTTACTAACTGACGAAGTACACTGACGCTCTGTACTTCACCCTCATAGACTTCCGGTGTCGATACGGAAGATCCTACATGAGGAAGGGAGCGGTTGAGGTGCTCATAAGCTTCCTGTTCATTTTTCAGGCAGCACATAAGACGACCACACATACCGGAAATTTTAGCCGGATTCAAGGACAAATTTTGTTCTTTTGCCATTTTGATCGAAACAGGCGCAAAATCTGACAAATACGCGTGGCAGCAAAGTGGACGGCCACAAATGGCAATACCACCGATCATTTTCGTTTCATCACGGACGCCGATCTGACGCAACTCGATTCTTGTGTGGAATACAGATGCCAGATCTTTTACCAATTCACGGAAATCGATTCGTCCATCAGCTGTAAAATAAAACAATAATTTGTTGCGGTCAAATGTATATTCCGAGTCGATCAACTTCATTTCCAGACCGTGTTTTTGAATTTTTTCCAGACAAATATCAAAGGCTTCTTTTTCACGCTGCTCATTGATACGGCAGGTTTCCGCGTCTTCCGGTGTTGCAACACGGATCACGGGTTTGAGCGGTTGAACGATTTGATCGTCTGTGACATTTTTGGGACCGAGTACAACGGCACCATATTCAACACCACGAGCAGTTTCTACGATAACATGATCCCCTTTTTTGATAGAAAAACCAGTGGGGTCAAAGTAGTAGACTTTACCGGGCTTACGGAATTTCACTCCGATAATTTGTATCATAATTTATTAGTTCCTTTCTATATCTGGTCAATCTTTGATAACTAAAAGCATTAACTCGATCGCCAGTTCAAAATTAACATTTGCATCCAGTCGGATCTTTACCTTATTGATCGCCTCGATGATGCGCTCCAGATCTTCGTAGCCACGCTTGGATGCCTGTTTGGTAATGGCAGTATATTCATCTCTGTACAAGAGCAGATTTGTATCTTTTGTTGCCTTGTACATTAAAATATCGCGGTACCATAAAAGCATCAGATCGAGATAATCATAAAAGTTGCCTTTATCTTTTGCGAAAGAACGAATGACATCCATGATGGAATATAATGGCATATCGTCAATCTGTTTTAGGAGTCCCAAAACTTGGTCTTTCATTGCCTGGAAATCTTCTGATTGTGCAAAACGAAGAGCCTGTCCGATATTTCCCTGGCAAAAACCTGCAGCAATATCAGCTACATCTTTTTCCATCTGCAATTTATTTACCAAATAAGCAGAAATCTCTTCTTTGGATACCGGATTCATCTGCAATTTGACGCAGCGGGAATTGATCGTTGGGAGTAATGATGATTCGTTATCTGCCAACAAAATAATTACTGCGTATGCAGGTGGTTCTTCCAAAGTTTTTAACAGTGCGTTTTGCGCCTGCTCATTCATGCGATGCGCATCAGGAATGATGTACACTTTGTAAGGACTGCTATAAGGCTTGATCTGTATATCGTTATTGAGCTGCTCGCGGATCTCATCCACACGAATGTTGAATTTTTCATGTGTGATAATGTGGATATCAGGATGGTTGGCAGAGGCTGCCTGTTTGCAGGATTTGCAATTACCACAGGCATCGTGATGCTCTGTAGGATTTTCGCATAATAACGCTCTTGCAAATGCCATCGCCATCGTGTGTCGTCCTGATCCTGCATCGCCGCAAAATAAATAAGCATGTGAAATATTATTCTGCTCCAATGCTGACTGCAGATGATCTTTTATTTGTTGTTGTCCAATAATTTCTTGAAAGCGAATCATAAACTTTTTCCTTTCTGTTGCTGTGACAAAGGTGCTGTCACAGGGTTAAGTAAATATATCCAAAAGAAGACCACGAATTTCGTCTATTTTACTTAGGATCGCTAAATGATCTTGCTCTTCATTCAGCAATTCTTCAGCCAACTCATCCAATGCCTGGTTTACTTGCTTTACAATACCATATACACGGTGTCTTCCCTTTTTGTCCAAAAAATTTTCACGGCTGAATTTATGGGAGTGACTGACGATCTCATTCATAAATTCCTGGATCAGCCGTCGATATTGCTTCATATCACGAATGTCGCGCCGCTTGCCTAATCGATAGCCCTGCTGCGTGATCTCTTCCATCATGGTAGAAAGTTGTGCCTGCAATTCCGTCTCTTCGATATTGCTCAAGAGCGTGAATCGAAAACTGCTGTCTGCCTCGGCTACGGGTGCCTTAGCGACCGTCTGCTGTATCTGTTGCAGATTATTAATTTTTAGATCCATGTAAGACACCTTCTTTCTATCGTTTCCGCGAGTACAGTGAAGTCCTGTGATCCATTGCAACCGCAGAGTATTTGCGGAAGTCTGGTGGTATTATCTGGTTTCTGCAATATCATAAAATGGTGCAACATACTGCCAAATATCTTTGGCAATATCGTCAACGGACTGATTACCATCTACGATCAAGACGCTTTCCTGTCCCTGAAAGCGGTCAAATAACTGATAATAACGGCTCCGTACTTTGGTTAGCTGCTCGGTAGTCTCGTATCGCTCGGTGTGAAAACGACCTGCAGTGATACGCTCCATAGCAACTTCCGGATCTACATCGATAAAGATGTGGCAGTCCGGACGCAAGATCTCGGTTGCCTGTGAATTCATTTGAATCAGCCATTCCAGAGGAATGTTTACGCTTTGGTAAGCATAAGTGGAAAAGATGAAGCGATCGGAAAGTACGGTGATCCCATCTTGGATCTTTCCACAAAGTCCATCTGATTCATTCAGCAAATGGTCCAGACGGTCTGCAGCAAATAGAGCGGCAATGCTGTATTCATCCGCAGAAGTTCTTCCGGTCATGCATTGATGTACTAAGGAGCCGATCGGACCATCGGTAGGTTCTTTTGTCTCCATACATCGCACACCGAGTTCCTCAATCTTTTCTTTGAGTAAACGGATCTGTGTGCTTTTTCCGCTTCCGTCAATGCCTTCAAAGACGAAAAAATGTCCTGTATTTTCCATTACTATCCTCCGTAATATTATTTCAATAAATACACACTATCCATTATATTTTACTATTTTTTTATAGCATTTGCAAGATGTACGGCGGGGGCGGTTGACTTTGCAAATAGTGACCGATATAATCAAAAGAAGACGAAATATGCAGGGCGGTGAACATATGCAGAAATGCCGATAATACGCCTGTGCGGGATCGTTATGCAATTTGTATGATGGGATGGAAGAGGTCTGAATAAGACGGGAATGGAGAGACTATGACAAAACAGGATAATACTGCGGGAGAATTGAGCAAGTTGATAGAAAAGGTAAGGAATACCGGTGCATACTGCCATTTCAACGAGGCTGTAATGCAGTCGGCAAAGCTGTTGGAAAATTCCTTATCGAGTTTTATTACCAATATAGATGAAGATCTGACCAGTAACGATCTTCTTAACCAGACAAAAGAAATTATTGTAATGAGCGAAAATCCGCTCCATACTTTTCATGTATTGCACAAGATCAGAAAGTATGACGATGCTACTTTTATTCATAGTTTGAATGTAGCGATCCTGTGCAATTTATATGGACAGTGGACAAATATGCCGCAGGAAGAGTGCGATGTTCTTACATTGGCAGGTTTGTTGCATGATGTGGGCAAAATGAAGATACCGGAAGAAATTATCAAAAAACCGGGCAGCTTGACCGAAGAAGAGTTTAATGAAGTGAAAAACCATCCACGACGCGGTTACTTGTTATTGGAATCGTTGCATATTGATGATCGGATCAAAAAGGCGGCACTGCAGCATCATGAACGATGTGATGGAAGTGGCTATCCGGATGGTCTGGTGAGTGAACAGATTGATGATTTTGCCAAGATCGTTGCGATCGCTGATATTTACGATGCATTGACTTCGGCGAGAGTATATCGTGGACCGTTGTGTCCGTTTGCGGTCATTGATATGATCGAGAAAGACAATCAGCAGAAGAAGTTTGATTCAAGATTCTTGATCCCATTTTTGACGGGGATCGTTCGTTCTTTTATCGGGTGCGAAGTGCTTTTATCCGATGGAAGAAAGGCAAAGATTTTAAAAGAAAATACAGACCAATTTGCGAAACCGATCGTACAAATCGGTCAAGAACAAATTGATCTGCAAAATGAAAAGGAATGTGTTATCCAATCTTTAATTTAAATTTTTGAATTGCCCGCTCATCATCTACCGGAATCTTTTCGATAGAGCCACCGAGTGCGGCAATTTTTTGTTCAAATCCTTCATAGCCTCGTTCAATGTATTGAATGGAATCCACGGTCGAATATCCATCAGCAACAAGAGCAGCGACAACCAGTGCAGCTCCTGCACGAAGATCCGGTGCGCTGACAGCAGCTCCGGTAAATCCTTCAACGCCTTCAATAATGGCAACCGTACCGCTTTCTACTTTGATAGAAGCACCCATACGGGAAAGTTCATCCACATACTTGAATCGGTTTTCAAATATACTCTCGGTTACAATGCTTGTGCCCTCAGAAAGTGCCAAAAGTGTGGCAATCTGTGGCTGCATATCCGTTGGAAATCCCGGATAAGGCAGAGTCTTGATCTGCGTATGTCCCAATCTATGGTCACTTGTTACTCGAATAGCATCATCAAATTCTTCCACAACAGCACCAATTTCCATCAATTTAACAGAAATTGCCTCTAAATGCTGTGGAATAACATTCTTGATCAAGATATCTCCGCGTGTTGCGGCAGCAGCTACCATGAAAGTACCTGCTTCGATCTGATCAGGAATGATCGAATATTCACTGGCATGCAAAGAAGAAACACCGGTAATACGGATCTTATCGGTACCTGCACCCTTGATGTTTGCTCCCATACTATTCAAGAAGTTGGCAACATCTACGATATGTGGCTCTTTGGCAGCATTTTCGATGATGGTCTTACCGTCCGCCATACATGCAGCAAGCATGATGTTGATGGTAGCACCAACAGAAACCGTATCCAAAAAGATATGATTTCCTACCAACTGATCTGCGATCGTATTGATCATACCGTGCTCGATCGTTACGGTAGCACCAAGAGCACGGAAACCCTTCAAATGTAAATCGATAGGACGACTTCCTATCTCACATCCGCCCGGAAGGGCAACAGATCCTTTTTTATATTTACCAAGTAATGCGCCTAATAAATAATAGGACGCACGGATTTTGCGAATAGAGTCGTAATCAATCGTGTAATCACTGATCGTAGCACCATTGATCGCAACAGTATGAGCATTGATGCGCTTTACGGTAGCACCAATTCCCTCAATCGCGGTTAATAATACATTAATATCTCTAACATCGGGAAGGTTATCTACGATAACTGTCTCATCAGCCATGATCGCTGCCGCCAATATTCCCAATGCAGCATTTTTGGCACCGCCGATGGTCACCTCACCTTTTAAAGGTGCGCCTCCCTTGATTATATACTGATTTTCCATATCACACCTCACACAGTTTGTTAGGCTTATTCAAAAAAATGAACAGAAGTCAACACATCACTATATTATAATTATTTGTACGAAACTGTCAACCAAAAACCAGTGGATTTCACGAAAAATCAATGAAATCATTTTCGTAAAATACCGTTTTGTCGAATTGTTTTCGTTACCTGTGTTATTTTACAACACAAACTGCCAAATTCTGGCAATATGTGCAAAAATCGTTATTTGCGGCGGTTCTCAAAATACACAAACGAATCAATGGCATCAAAAATATCCTGGAAGGTTTCTTTTGGAGCGACATCAATGTAGCGTTTCAGGATTTCCTGCTCATCGCTGCCGTGATACCTTCCGTAAAAAATATCAAACAAATTATGCCCTCTGACATATATTTTGATATCTTCTATATTATCTTTAATATCCTGTTTGCTGCGAATACGAATGTTTTTGATCCGCTGCAGCCGCTTAAAACTATTTAGTTTGAACAGGTAATCGCGAAACTTCTTATAAAGTATATTGTAAAAATCCTCCTCGCTTTTAATCACGCCAATCTTTGCCATGACTTTCGGATCCAAAAAGTAATTTTCAAAGGAGTAATATTTTAAAATAAGTACATTTTTCGGTTCAACCTTTGGCAGGTTGCCGACATCCTCCTTGGCGCGCTGGTCATAGTAACTGCATAACTGCCGTTTCAAATGTTTTGGATTTTTACCGTCACTGTCGCGTATCATCAAAAACTGATCTTTTAAATACAATTTATTAATGTATTTGAGGTTGGCGTAAGTTTTAATATTGGTGCAGCTGTTGACCGGAACGATGGAAATTCTTTGCAGATTACCGTTTTCATCGTAGATCTCAGAGTAGTATTTCTCCAAAAGCAGCGGAAGGCGGTTGCTGTCCTGCTTGCCCTCTACGATAAATACAAAGCTGACATTCATCAGATCGTTTGCGGTATAGCCAAGATCATCCAAAATTTCATCAATGACGGTATCTTTCTTGGTCGTTGTGTAATAGTTTTCATCCAGCACCACTTCGCGGATCTGTTTTGTTGAAAAGTTGAAGATCAGATTTGGCGAATGGGTTGAGAAGAATACCTGATTTTTCTTGGAAAGACGGTACAGGATCTCACTTGCCACTTTTTGCAGTTGTGGATGCAGATAGATCTCAGGATCTTCCATTAAAATAATGCAGGGAAGTGTGTTATCTTCCTCGATATATGCCTCCAATAGGGAGAGAGCGTAGATGCTGCGAAGTCCTTCGCCAAGCAGATTGATCGGACCGACCAAACCATTGCGTTCCTTATCATATACCTGTGTCTGCACATGAAGCAGATTATCCATATTGTAATCTAACACATAACGGACTTCCTGAGATGGACTGCCGTTGGCGTGGAAATGTCGGTTTACTTTTTCGGCAAATTCCGTCAGATTTGTATGGAATAATTTATATTGTAAAAGGCGCGCAGTTTCAAATACCGTCAGTTCCTCCGGTGTCTTTTTGTTGATCAAACCAATACACTGGAAGCAGCGGTTACAACTTCGGGCTGCATCAAAGGTACATTCATTGTCCTTCAACATTTGAAAAGATTCTTTGTCATAGAAACTGAATACATCGTTCTGCAGCGCCTCGAGATTTCGACTTTGGTCGATATGATATATTTTTGGAAAAACCAAAGGAATATATTCGTTATTTTTGGAATATCCATCATCGTAGCGTGTGTGTAGGTTAGGGGTTACCACACAGGTAAAGGATAAGATATTATCCTGAAAGGAAGGGAGCTTTGCACGAAAATCTTCCAGCCAGCGGTCGTAATCTTTGCATTTGTTTAACACATTGCGATGGTGAAATTCTACGAGATCTGTCTCGCTAAATTCCAAATACAAAGAAACAGTGATCGGTTTGTTGGGATCCAAAAACTCCATCGATGATACGGTATGATGTCCCATTGACAGCAAAACGGCATCTATGACGGCTGATTTTCCGGTATTATTTTTGCCAACAAGGATCAATGCATTTTCAACCTCATTGATCTCCATTTCGCGAATGGATTTGTAATTTGTAATCTTTAAATAAGAAATTTTCATAGCTTCCTCCATTTCCCTGTACAGTTTATTATATGATCTTTCCTCAAAACAGTGTATCAGTGTCGGTTCGTGCGTTTGCGTTGAGAGGGACGGTTTTTCTTGTCGTGCTGTGCTACGGTGCGTTTGTGGTTCCGAGAGGTGTTCTTTTTCTTCGCGGGTGTGTGTTTTCGGACAGAGTAGCCAAAGCTGCCGATCGTCTTGCCAAGTGACAGATAGGAGCCATGTGAGTAGGCGAGCAGTCCGGAGTCGTTGAGGTGGAAAGTACCTTTTTCGTTGATCAAAGCACTGTCTACATGCACAGCGGTAACACGGGCAATGAACATATGATGAGAACCAAGCTCCAGTTTGCTTTCAATGTGACATTCTATGTTGACCGGAGACTCAGCGATCATAGGACAGCGAACGGTGTCGGCAGGGATCGGTGTCAAATGACACTCTTTCCATTTGTCGAGGTCGCGGCCGGATCGCACACCGCAAAAATCGGTTGCTTTTGCCAGAGATTCCGTTGTCAGGTTAATGACAAATTCTCCTGTTTCACAGAGCATAGCGTACGAGTGGCGTTCGGGACGTACGGAAATGTATACCATAGGTGGATTGGTACATATCGTACCGGTCCATGCAACGGTTAAAATGTTGGATGCACCATTGATGTCGCCAACACTTACCATGACGGCAGGGAGTGGGTACACCATGTTGCCGGGCTTGAAATCTGTCTTTGCAAAAGTCTTTGGTTTTTTATTATTCATACTAGCCTCATTTCTATTCAATAAAAAGTTACCATAAGTATACCATACAATAGCTGTGCGTGGACTACACAAAATGTTTTTTTTATGGTAAAATACGGCGTAGAAAGGTGGTAAACGATATGGCAGATTATTTATCTATTGAAGGAATGACACAAGGACTGGAAGGTAAGGTAAAACAGGACTTGAAATTTAAAACAGGTAACTTTGTGTGGAAGGTAAAATTTAATGTACCTTTGGATCCAAAGACGGTGAATAATGTAAATCTGTATGTGACAACAGAGGGATTGTCACCACTCAAGACAGCGATCCGGTACAACTCGTTGGAAAATATGATAGAGATCGAGCCACTTGAGCCTTATGCTCAGGATGAGACTTACATATTAAATTTGACCACAAATGTTACTTCACTAGGCGGTAAAGCGTTAAAAGAGGCACAGCAGCTCCGTTTTAAAATCTGATAGGAGAATAACAGCCTTATGGATAAAAGCAAAAAGTTTCAAGCGAATAATAGTCGATTTCAGGAAAGAATGCTTCTTATATTTATCATAGGAGGCATTATTCCTTTTTTGATTGCAACCATTTATATGAACAGTACGGCGACAAAAGTTGTTCATAGGCAGAACAAACAGTTCCAGACGAGGGAACTGGACCTTGTGTGCAGTGTGGTCGAGCAGGCGGTAGGGGATATGCGAGAAGTTTCCCAAAAGGTGTACGCCAATAAGACACTGCAAACGATCATGGAGCGAGACAACATTTCGGACGAGCAATGGAAGCAGTACGATGAGAAGTTAAAAGAGATTGCAGAGTATCAAAAATACTATGCAAGTACGATCTCTGATATTGCCGTATATGTAGATGATGAGGAGTTGTCTTATCATAGGCCGTTTGCTTATGCGGGATCGTCTGTTATCGATGCCAGATGGTATATCAATGCCGGAGAATCGGAAGGAGAATTATATTGGTGTTACGGTGTTGATCGTGAGGGAAAGCAAAATTGTATTCAGTTAAGTAGAAAGTTTGTCGATGAGCGTGGAAATCAGCTGGGGATCCTGGTTGTGCGCATGAATATGGACTGGCTGAATAATTATATTTCCAAACAAAAGGATGATACAGTGCTGTTGTACAATGACAGTGAAACGATATTTACGAACTATTCTGTAACGACAGAGGAGCAGTATTCACTCTTTGCACAATTAAATGCAAAGTCAAATGATACGGGAAGCCTTCGTTATAATAAGCAGGGAGAAGATGTGCAACTTTCCTATGGAAGAGTGCGTCCTATCGCAACTGCACGCAACTATTTTACCATTGCTTGCAGTCAGGACTATTCGGCGTTGAGCGGAAGTATTAACCGTGCTACGCTTACTGTATATTTTGTCGTGGGAATCGGACTTTTGATCTCACTCACGATGATCGTGGTATATTCCAGTTCCTTTTCCCGTCGCTTGAAAAAATTGCGCAAACAGATGCATCTTGTGGCGAATGGACAGTATGATAAAGTAGAAGCGATCGATGGAACGGATGAGATTGCGGAAATTTATCAGGAACTGGTACAAATGATGGAGGACATCCAAAAACTTACTACCAGTATAGTGGAGGAAAAGGTACAGAAAGAAAAGATGCATACCCGTCAAAAAGAGGTAGAGTTTAAGATGCTGGCAAGCCAGATCAATCCGCATTTCCTCTATAATACATTGGAAACGATCCGCATGAAGGCAAGAGTAAGCAAACAGAGTGAGATCGAAGATCTTGTAAAAATGCTTGCAAAGATCATGCGGCGGAATATCCAGGTAAGTCACCAAATGGTTTCGCTCAAATCAGAGATCGAGTTGATCGAGAATTATTTGAAGATCCAAAGTTATCGTTTTGGGGACAGGATCCGGTCGGAGGTGATCGTGGAGGATAATGTTCATGTTGAGCAGAATGTCATGCCGTTGATCATTCAACCGTTTGTGGAAAATGCTTTTGTTCATGGCTTAGAGGGTATGGTAGAAGATGGAAAACTGACAGTGCATGTTTCACAGAATGAAAAAGACATTATAATAGAAGTAATTGATAATGGAGTGGGCATGAAATACTATCAGCTTGCTGAACTGCGACGCGCACTGGAGGAAGAAAATCACGAGCAAACCCATATTGGTATCAAGAATGTCAACCAGCGACTGATCATTCAATACGGACCGGACTATGCAATCCATATCGAGAGCGAGGAAGGTCGCGGAACAAAGGTAACATTTAGGATTCCGTTAGACACAGATGAGGAAGAGTCTATATAAAGTGGAAATAGGATAAATCATAGAATTTCACCGGTATAATCCATAATTATTTGGGTAAAGATGTCTAAAACTTGTGGTTTTAATCTGGTGGAGTTCTGCTAAAATGTTATAGCATATGGAGCGTGTGTGAGTGCACATGCCAACAACACTTTTAATATTAGGAGGAATAGTAATGAGAAAATCTATTAAGAAAATTTTTGCAGTTGCTACAGCAAGCTTAATGGCTTTGACAGTTGCAGCTACATCTGTACCTGCAAGCGCAGCAACAATCAGTAAAGAGGCTAAGGAAGCTGCTAAGGCTGCATTCGATGGTAGCGGAAACACTACATATCATGCATACATCGGTCTTCAGCAGACACAGTCATGGTATTTCCGTGATGAGTGGTATTCTAAAGAGAATGGTTTGAATGGTACAAAGCTTACAGATGGATATGACAAAATGTATCAGTCAAAAGACAACCAGAACAATGTAGTAGAAGGTGTTACAATCACTGATGCAGAGATCAAGGGCAACGGTACATACACTGTTAAGCTTGAAGGATTGGCTGGTAAGTTGCAGGAAGCTGAGTCTGCACAGCAGGCAGTGCTGTCTATGATCTATGTAGATACTGATATTCCAATGTCAGCAACAGAAGGTGGCGTTGCAATTTCTGATTGGAAGTTAAAGATCGATGGAATCTCTAAAACACTTCCGGAGACTGTATTTATTCCAAAAGAGTACACAGACGAGAGCAAGCTTCTTCGTTTCGACCCTGTAAATACATATCAGAAGGATCAGGGTGCATATCCTGACTGCCCATCTATCACAACACCAAATGATACTGTCGAAATCTCATTCAAGATTTCCGGATTTGATGTAGATGATCCAGATGCAGTAGAGGCAACTCCTACACCTGCAGCAACAGCAAGCAGTGATTCCAGCAGTTCAGACAAGAGCAGCATACCTGTCGCACCTATCGTAGCAGGTGTAGTTGTAGCAGTTGTTGTTATTGCAGGTATCGTTGTAGTAGTAACAAAGAAGAAAGAAGACTAATTTCAAGAGATAGATTGGTTGATTGAGATCTTTTGAGAATAGACATATAGAGAGATGGAACTCTTCCATCTCTCTTTTTCTCTGAAATTTGTTAAATTTGCCTAAAAAATATAAGAATTTTTGTCAAAAGTGTGAAAAAACAGTGTATTTTCTATCAAAAGATTCTGGTATTTTTAAACGGATTTTCTATGTATAATTACAAGATGAAGTAACTACGTTGCCATGTCTGTTTAAGCACTTTCACTTAAATGGATAGATGGCTGACGATAAATAATACGAGGAGGTTCTTCTATGAAAGAAAAAAATGAGATGAAGGGAGTCGCTAATGGAATGTATATTGTGCAGCGTATTGCCACAATATTGATCATCGTAGCATCATTCTTTCCGGTATTCAATCCGACAAGAGTAAGTAAAATGATCAGCGATAATGTTTCATTGTTTACAGCAGCGGTATCCTACAACACATTGACGGCAGATTTTGCCAGAGCATTCCGTATGGAATGGGTATCTGAAGGAGCGTTTGCAGTTGTTTATATTGCATCTATTATCATCCTTCTGGGTATTATTCTCATGGCAGTGGGTGGATGTATGTCCCTCGGTAATGTGAGAATGCAGAAAACAGGTGTTTTATTTTCTTTGGGTGGAGCGATTGTTGATGTCATCGGTTTTGTTGTAACCTTTGTCAGCTACACAGTTGTTAATAACTCTACACAGCCAAACAGAATCAAAAACATCGGACCACAGATTCCTAGTGGTTTCATTGTATATGCTGTACTTGCAGGTATTATTCTTATTACAGCATTATTCATTATGGTTAGTCTTCCTAAGGTAGACAAGGGTATGAAGTATGAGATGGAATCTAAGTACAAATTGTTCTTAATGTTCCTTCCATTCGTAGCACTTGCATTTGTATTCTGTTACCTTCCATTGTATGGTTGGAGATATGCATTCTTCGATTACAAGTCCGGCGATACTTTATCAATGGATAACTTTGTTGGATTTAAGTGGTTTACATACTTGTTCAACAATGGTGCGACCAGAACGGATATGATCAATACAATGAGAAATACATTGATCATGAGTTTCCTTGGAGTAGGCACAAGCTGGATTCCTATGATCTTCGCTGTATTCCTTTGCGAAATGAGAAGCTTGAAGTTCCGCCGTTTCGTACAGACATTTACAACAATTCCTAACTTCATCAGCTGGGTACTTGTATATGCGATCGCTTTGGCTATCTTCTCTACTGACGGTTTCGTCAACACTTTCTTGAAAGAGTTAGGCGTGATTGCACAGAATGCGCAGGGAAAGAACTATTTGATGGGTGATAGTTTCACATGGGTCAAGATGTGGGCATGGGGAACTTGGAAAGGTGTAGGTTGGAGTGCTATTATCTACATCGCAGGTATTTCCGGTATCGACCAGTCTCTGTATGAGGCGGCGACGGTGGATGGAGCCGGAAGATTCCAGAAGATGCTTCACATTACAATTCCAGGATTGTTACCAACTTTCTTCGTATTGCTGTTAATGGCAATCGCAGGCTGCTTGAGCAATGGTCTTGATCAGTACCTGGTATTCCGTACACCTCAGAACCAGGATACAATCCGTGTATTGGATCTGTGGGTATACGACTTAGGTATCGGTGGTGGTAGTATTCCACTGTCAACCGTTATCGGTATGGCGAAGTCCATTATCAGTGTAGCGTTACTGTTTGGAGCAAATAGTGTTTCTAAGGCACTTCGTGGCGAGAGTATTGTATAGGAGGTGAAATCGTATGGCAAGAAAGACAGCACAGGAAAAGCTGGATGCGAAGAGAGAGAAAGAGTACAACAAGAAACACAAAAAAATGTACAGAACCACTCCTGGCGATGTAGTTTTTAATATTCTCAACTACGCATTTTTTACAATTTTTACATTAACATGTATTTTCCCATTCTATTATCTGTTGATCAATACGATTTCAGATAATAACTTGGTTAAGAAGGGTATGGTAAACTTCTATCCAAAGGGATTGAACATTGACAACTATTTGAAGTTGCGTGAGGTTGGTGACTTAGGAAACGCCTTCCTGGTATCCGTCAGCAGAACAATTCTTGGTACTGCATTGATGGTTGCAGCTTCTGCATTGGTAGGTTACTTAGTAACAAAGCAGGAAATGTGGCACAGAAGTTTTTGGTATCGCTTCCTCGTAATTACCATGTATTTTAACGCAGGTATCATCCCAACATACTTGAACTTAGTTATGTTAGGTTTGACAAATAACTACTGGGTATACATTATTCCTGGTATCGTAGCTCCGTACAATATCATCTTGGTAAAGACCTACATAGAGTCGATACCGGGCGAATTGGAAGAGAGTGCGTTTATTGATGGTGCTTCTTACATGACTGTATTTACTAAGTTGATTTGGCCATTGAGCAAGCCAATCCTTGCTACAATCGCTATCTTTGGTGCGGTAGGTCACTGGAACTCCTTCCAGGATTCCTTGATTTACATGCAGGGTAACTCAAAGCTGTTTACATTGCAGCATAGATTGTACACTTACTTGAATACATCAAGTAACTTGGGAAGTTTGATGAACTCTACATCTTCCCAGGCGGCAGATGCGGCAGCAGCAGCGTTGAATACCAAGGTTATCAAGTACACGGTAGCGATGGTATCCGTTATCCCAATTCTCTGCGTATATCCATTCATGCAGAGATACTTCGAAAAGGGTATTATGTTGGGTGCTGTAAAGGGTTAATGCCTTTTGCGGGACGCAATGCAATCAAAATATATATTCGTGGGGCAGCAACCGAACTGCCCCACATAAAAACAAGGAGGAATATTTATGAGAAAACTTTTTTCAAAGAAGTTCCTTTCTGTATTGTTGGCATCTAGTATGGTAGTTGGATCTGCATCTGCTTTGACCGGTTGCGGTGGAAGCAAAAAAGGTGACGGAGTTATCAAATTGGATGTATACAGTCAGTTGGCTAACTTCTCCGGTGCGCAGACAGGATGGTCTGCAGACATTTTAAGAGACAAGCTTGGTATCGAGCTTAACATCATCCCAGATGGAGACAGCGTGTTCGAGACTCGTATGGAGAGCGGTAACTTAGGTGATCTCGTTGTTTGGGGAGCTGACAATGATAAGTATCCATTGGCAGTAAAGAACAACCTGTTATTTAACTGGGAAGAGGATGATCTTCTTGACACAGAGGGTGAGTATATCAAAAAGAATATGCCGGATGCTCTGAAGAAGAACAAAGAGTTGACAAAGACAATCACAAATGGTGCCAGTGATGCACTTTACGGATTCGGTGCAAATGTAGCGCTGTCCAGCAAAGACCATGAGTCATTCTTCTATACATGGGATATTCGTTGGGATCTGTACAAGCAGTTAGGCTATCCAAAGGTTAAAAACCTTGATGACTATCGTAAGGTATTAAATGATATGCAGAAGATCTGTTCTAAGGATGATGCCGGAAATAAGGTATATGCTGTATCATTGTGGCCTGATTGGGATGATGCTATGGTAATGTATGTTAAGGCATTCGCCACTGCATACTATGGTTATGATGAGTTGGCACTTGGATTGTATGATCCAAAAACAGGAACTTATTATGATGCACTGCAGGATGATGGTCCTTATCTTGAGATCTTACAGTGGTTCAACAAGTTGTATCAGGATGGTTTGATCGACCCTGACTCTATGTCTCAGACATATGATCAGATGATCGAGAAGGTACAGAACGGTGGTACATTGTTCTCTATCTTCAACTACTCAGGATCACTTGGTTATAACACAAAAGAGCATACATCAGCTGGAAAGCTTATGTACAGTATGAAACCGGAAGATGCATCTCCAATCGTTTATGGTATGAACACACAGGGTGGAGATCGTATCTGGTCTATCGGTGCTAAGACAGAGTACCCAGAGAAGGTTATGGAGCTCATCAACTACCTTTCAACTCCAGAAGGTCGTATGACAATGGAATATGGTCCTCAGGGATATACATGGGATTATGATGATCAGAAGCATCCATATCTGACAGACATCGGTAAGAAGTGCATGTCTGATAAGAACACTACAATGGGTGGTGGATACAAGGGATCTTACCATGATGGTGAGTTGCAGATCAACAATATAACATGGTCTGCTGATGCTACAAACCCAGATGCAGCTGGAGAGACATACAACAAAGAGAGCTGGCCAAGCTACAACGCTGAGGCAGGTAGTGATATTGAGCAGGATTGGAGAGATAAGACAGGATGTACTACAATTAACGAGTACATGGAGAAAGGTAAATATACAGTATCTCCAGGAACATCATTCTCCAAGGATACACAGGATGACACACTTAAGACAACATGGAATCAGGTTACAACTTGCGTAAAGAACGAGTCTTGGAACGCTATCTATGCGAAGTCTGATAAAGAGTTCGCAAGCATTGTTGCTAAGATGAAGAAGAACGCTAAGAAGTATGGTTATGATGAGTGCGTTAAGTGGTCTCGTGAGCAGGCTTCCAGAAGAAAAGCTTTAGAGGATGCTATTACTCAGTAAAATCACATGTTCTTAGGAACAATACAATAATGGAATGGGCTGTTTGTATTAACAAACAGCCTATTTTCAAAATAAAAACAATGTGAATGAACAACATTCTTGGATGCGAGGAAAAATATGAGTAATTTTTTTAGTGTTGACAGTGGATTGTATAAATTTATGAGTCGTTTGTTTGATATGGTCAAACTGAACGCTATGTGGATTTTATGCAGTATTCCAATTGTGACAATGGGTGCCGCTACAACGGCAGCATTTTCCATCACCTTGAAAATGGTGGATGATGAAGAGGGCTAT
>JALEPA010000069.1 GCA_022766515.1 Lachnospiraceae bacterium
TCTGTACAGATAAGACTTGTAAACATTCTACGGCAGCGGACTCTACATGTTCTGCTCGAGTGTCTGGAAATGCCAGCGGTTGTGCGATTCGTGGAGAGCATTTGTATTATTTTGATCTGGATGAGAGTGATGGCGAAAAATATTATTTATATCAGGCAGATTTAGATGGAACGCACAGACAAGCGTTATGTGGGGTAGAGGATCCGGATGATTCGATTGATGATTCTATGGTAGAAATTCTAGATGTGTATTACACCAAACAATATGTTTATTATGCTTTTTGGGAACTGGATTCCAAAGATGATGATACAAGAATTTTGCGGCTTGGAAGGATTGATCTCAAAACAAAAAAGAATAAAATAGTATATCGATTGGACGAAACGGATTCTATGATACATAGTATCGTGGTAAGAGATAATTTGCTTGTACTTGCAGTATCCTATAATGATGCAGATGCAAAGGAAGTGATGAAGCATAAGTACGACGAACAATTTGCGAAAGAACATGATTGCAGTAAAATAGTAGGAATAGATGCTTTAAGCGGTAAACAGCAATTTATTTTGGATGGAAACTCTTCAAATAGCAACTTGTCTATAGTGGAGGGATGTTTGTTTTATAGTAAATCGCAAAATGAGGTTGAAAAAAGCTATTATTATGATAGAAATTCCCAGAAAGAGGTAGAAATTGATAGTCATGATTTGTCGATGATGCAAAGTGATTCGGACAGCAAGGTGTATTATATGGGTTATCAACAAAAAGACGGAGAAAACCTGTATACATATTACCAATATGATGTAAAAGCAGGTACTATGACAAAGTTAGGAGAGAGCAAAATTTTCTATGATGCTGTTATGGGGGATCATGTATATGCAACCATTTCTGAGGGGGAAGAGAAGGGACAGCTTTGTTTTACTACGCTTGAAAAATTAGAAGCATCACAGGCAGATTCTTACACCATTTATAAGAGAGACTAAAATTTAATTTGGGTATATTAGGCGGTAAAGTGATGGAGAGTCACAGAGAATACCGAATAATATAGAACATTAGCTAATGTATTTGTAACTGTAGGTAACAAAGGTACATACGCCTTAATCAACATTTTGGTTTGATTAAGTGAAATGTCAAAGGGGGGAGATAATAAAAAAGAAATAACCAGCTGTAATTGTAGATATAGTCAAAAGGAGAAAGAGAGGCAAATTATGCAAAAGAAAAAAATATTAGCAGTGGGTTTAGCATGCCTTTTAGCTGTTACATCAATTGGAACAACAGGAGTCAGTGCTGAGAGTACATCTATGAAAGTCGGCAAAAAAATTGTGTATATCAGTAGTAGAATCGATAAGTCTACTGCACATGCATCAACGGGCTCAGATGTGGATGTTTCAGCGAAGGTTTCATCTAAATATTATGCTGCAAAAAATGGAAAAATTTTACCGGTTCAGAGTAAAACCGGACGCGGATCCAAAGTTGCAACGGTAGCTTTTTCTGCACCATCTGGGGCCGTCAGTAAAAGTATCACCTCATCTCATTCTGCAAGTTGGAATGGCGCAAAGGTAAATGATGTCACAGCGGCATCGCGGTAATAACGTTGTGAAATCAAAGTTTTAGGGTTGTAGATCAATCAGTAAATGGGATTGCAATCGCAGTGATGTCATAGCATTTTGTGTAATTGTATTACAAGAAAGATTAATTGTAATGATATTGCGATTGCATTCCTATGTATTATTTCTAAAAGGGGGAGCTGAGAATGAAAAAAATAATGATATTGGTCGTTCTCGCATTATGTTTATGCGGGTGCACAGCAAAAGAAAACTCATCGAAAAAGCAGGATGTCACGGAAATTTCCTGGTATATGATGAAAGATGAAGCGATAGCAGATGCAAATGTTTCTGCGTTTAATAAATTGTTAAAGAAAAAAGGTTATAATCTTTCTGTGAAATTTCAATATATTGACAGTGATATCACTGGAGAAGAGCCAAGTAAATACCACACTTCTTTAGAAAAGGAAATTAAGGATCAAAAAGTGGATTTGGCAAATCTGGGATGGGAATTTTCTGTATATCCCGGATTATGTGCAGAATTTGTGCGGAAAGAATATTGCTATTCGTTGGATGATTGGCTTGGTACGAAGGAAGGGAAAAAAATAGCTGACTTATATGATGAGGAAATATGGGATTCCTGTCGCGTAGATGGCAAGGTCGTTGCATTTCCTAATGAACGCATCAATGCGTCTGTCAGTACTGTTGTTAGCTTTAATGATAAATATGTACCTCAAAAATTGAGTGAAAAATGGGATGGCACCTGGAATGGATTATACAACATATTAGATAATATCAAATTACCTAAAGGAGTTTATCCGATAAAAGGATATCCAACAATCGATGGATTTACCGGTATGGAGGGAATGTCACGATATGTAATACAAGATGACATGGTTTATGACAAGGAAACCAAAACATTTCAATCTCTATTTGATGTACAGCAATTTCATGATTATTGTAAGTTCCTGCACCAGTGTGTAAAAAAAGGATACTTGTTTGATGTAGAGATGGGAACATTTTTATATGACAACGACATCTATCAAAGTATGGAGGACGGTAATTACGCGGTTGCACTTTTCAATGATACTGCGGATCAGGATCAAGTAACAACATATTCTGCAGACACATTTTCTGTTCAAAATACTATGGGAACACAGACGATGGTTGCTGAGAATTCTAAGCATCGGGATGAAGCTGTTCAGTTGATGTCGGCACTGCGCAGTGATGATGAACTGGCACAGACATTATTATACGGTACGATAGGAATAGATTATGTAAAAGAAGGACAGGAAACAATCGATGGAGAATGGAGTCTGGGATTGGCGGATGGTGTATTGCCATCTATCACTACTGACGATGAAACTTTTCGACAGTATAAGCAAAATTTGATGACTTCAGACAAAAGAGAGAAATCCGGTATCGTAGGATTTTATCCGAACTATGTGACGCTGCGAGAGGATATGGAGCAGTACATTAGCTTATTGCAAAAGTATGAAAACTGTTGGCTGGATGATGATTTTGAGCAAAATTATCAAAAAGCACAAAAGAAAATTCGCACAGCATCGAACTCTTTGTTCACAGGGGTGAACGAACAACTGCAAAACTGGTTTGACAATAAGGAGAAATGAGGAATAAGATGTTTGTTCGTGAAATGAAAAAATATATGTTGGATAGAGCGAATCTGTGGATGTGGTTGGTAATGATCCTTGTGCTGACGGTTGTTTATTATATAGGGGCATATACACCATATATGGGGGACTCTTATCATCCGAAAGAATACAATAAGTTGACAAGAAGCATTTGTGAGGATGGAACAACACCTGACAGTTTGGAAGGGGAGGAGTCCTATCTTTTGGCAGGCGGTGATGTTAGCAAGGAATATACGGAAATTGCAGAATATAGGCAATACATAGAACGCTTATGCAGCAAGAGAGCCTCGGCATTGCAAAAACAGACAGCACAAGAACAAAAGTTAGATCAATGCTATCAACAGCATTATACTAAGTTAAAGCAGATTTCTGTGCAATTTAGAGGGAATCGGGCAATATGGTGGTTTTGTAAACAGGATATTGGAGATGTTATTTTGTTTATTACCATTTTATTGTTTTCGTTTCGTTTGATCTCTCAAGACCGAGATACTAACATGGACTGTATTTTGCTTTGTACCCAAAACGGAACATATATCCGACTGAGAAATAAATGGTTGGTTGGGGTGGTTTTGTCAGCACTCTTTACCTTGATCGCAGGTGTATTGAAACTTGTGATATATACAAATGCCTATGAATTTCAGGACTGGCAAGGCTATTTACAGTCTGTTCCGGGGTTTATTGCATCGGATCTTAATCTCCGAATCGGTTCTTTTGTTGGAGTATTCCTAACGACTAAAATGATTGGAATGATGATTGTCTTTTCGATAGTTTTTTTGCTGAATTATCGTTTTGTTTCGTCTAAGATCGCATTGTTGGTCGATATGGTGATCTGTGGTATTAGTGCAGGGCTATACATAGGGATTGATCCAAATAGCAGTTGGTCTTTGTTTAGACGAATTAATATTGCAGGGGTACTGGATATAGGTAGTGTCTGTGCAAAATATGATCCCATTGCAATAGGAGGCAGTTTATATATCTCCTGGCGTATGCTTGTGGTAGTTGTTTATCTTGTTTGCGGGATCCTGAGCGCATGGATCATGTTGCGGTCCAATGGGGTTCGCATCATGTCAGAACGAAATTATGAGCAGCAGTCTGCAACAGATCGCGGCATTGGATTTTTGACTTTCAGAAAAAATTCACTATTCCATTTCGAGTGGAGTAAATTGATGGGGTTGGAACGCTGCGCAGGAATGCTCTTTTTTCTTCTTATGCTGATTGGTGTTACTTATCATAAACCGGTGGATCAGTTGGTAAATGCTGACAATAAATATTATAAAGTGTTGATTGACGAGTATAAGGGCACAATGACGGATCAAAAGGCGCAAAAGGTTCAACAACAACTGAAAGAACTGAATGATCTGGAACGGGACATTCAGGAAAACGGTGGTCTTTATACACAGGATGCCTATCGTGTAGCAAACGATAAAATACAGAAGATTCCGGCAGTAAAGCGGCTTATCACTTATCAGAAATATGTGCAAAAAC
>JALEPA010000082.1 GCA_022766515.1 Lachnospiraceae bacterium
ACAACTTTATTCGCATTGCGGCTCTTCCAATCCTCACTGTCCACACTCCAATAGTACATTGGCGTTTTGATCGTTTTGTGCATAGTCTTGCTGACATTTCCGTATGGCGGACGCAGTGCGGTAGTGTTGCAGCCGATCACCTTGGACACCTGTTTGTTTGTCTTATTGATCTCCCATTTGATCTTTTTCGCCTTCATCTGACTCAGATCTTTATGATCATAGGTGTGACTGCCGATCTGGTTGCCCTGATCGTATGCCATCTTCAAAGTCTCACTATACATAGGGATACGGCTTCCCACTACAAAAAAAGTAGCTCTTCCGTTTGATTTTTGCATTGCCTTCAAAATGCGTCTGGTCACTTTTGTAAAAGGACCGTCGTCAAAAGTAAATGCGATCATTGGCTTAGAAGGATCCAGATCTTTACGGATCCATTTATCAGATCCGCTAGCCGGAGCTGCCGTTGGGGTAGGTACCGCCGTAGGAGTTGCCGTCACCTCTGCGACTTTATCCTGCTTTTTGGTATCACCTTTCTGCTTCTTAGGCTCATCTGTCATAATGGCTTTAGCTGCCAATACAACAATAATAATCCCTAAAGCGATCGCTATATTTACAAAAACTAAGTTTTTCCCTCTCCTCTTATCTCTTCGCTCGCGTCTGCTCCGATCTTTTAGGCTTTCTAAAATTTGATCGTCATCCTGTAGTTTCATGACATACCCTCCATTTCGTTTTTATTTCTTCTTGACTACAGTAATCTATCATAGCACATTTCTAAAATAAAGTATCACAAATTGGTTACTTTTTTATTAACAATATGTTACATCTCTCCCCCTTTCACTCACAATAAAAAAATCAATGCCTATCGCTTCGGATCTCCAAAATTGCTTATTCTGTCATTTACCTCCCGGAGCAAGCATACCGCCAAACATCGCCGAAATGCCGCAGACAAAAAATCCGCTGTAGATCCATGAATTTCCCTGTAACGGCGTCTTAACCACAAACACAGCGATCAATAACAGAAGAAGGAAATATAAAACACCAACTGCCACACCCCATAGCATTTTATGCTGACCTCTCTTTTTGCCGATCAAAAAACCACCCAGAAAATTTACGATCACATATACCCCGATCACAACACCACTGACTGCCTTGCTCCCCGCTCCTACATTCCACAACACGCCTGCTGCGGCAGCCAACAACAGTGCCGATAGCAGATACATCATCCCCAACACGATACCGATCACTACGATCATATTTTTGCCTGCTTTTTTGTCCATATTTTCAGACCACACTTTTGCTCGTTCTATACTATCTATGCATTTTTGACACATTTATGCTATACTATGCTCAAATTGAAGGATTTCACGATAGAGATTAAGGTGTCAAAAGTCCTTGATCCTATTAACAATTTTCTATTTACTCACAAAGGAGGATCATTATGCATACCGTTGATCTACATGTCCACTCCGATTATTCGGATGGTACAGACTCTCCGGAGCAGCTTGTCACTTTGGCAATTGAGAAGGGCTTGCAGGCATTCGCTCTTACCGACCATGATACGGTAGAGGGGATTCCCGCACTCATGGCTGCGGCAAAAAAATATCCGGATGCACCGGAAGTCATTCCCGGCACGGAATTATCCGTTGGTTTCCGCGACCGCGATATTCATATCGTAGGACTGTTTATTGATCCTACACACCAGGAATTTTTGAACATGTCAAATACGATGATAGAGCGCCGCAAAGCCCGCAACGAAGAAATGGCAAGGCGTTTTCAGGAAGCCGGGATCCCTGTCACGATCGCTGATCTAACTGCCGGAAATCCGGACACCGTTGTGACCCGTGCTCATTTTGCAAGATGGCTTGTATCGCACGGCGTTGTCAAATCCGTACCGGATGCATTTCGCGGATATCTGAATCCGGAAGCACCTTATTATGTTCCCAGAACTTATATTTCCAGAGAAGAGGGAATCCGTATCATTTTAGCAGCGGGAGGCGTACCTATTCTGGCACATCCGCTTCTCTATGGTTTAAATGAAACAGAGCTTAGAAAGTTATTGACTGAATTAAAAGGATACGGCTTACAAGGCATTGAGGTAAAATACTCCACCTACAGCCATCAGGATGAATACTTCGTGGCAAGACTGGCACGAGAATTTGATCTGTTGCCAAGCGGCGGCTCTGATTATCACGGCAAAACGAAACCGGATATTTCCTTAGGCACCGGTCGTGGCAAACTGGCAGTTCCTGCAGAATATCTCGAAGCCCTGCGTGAGCAGGCTGTAAAAAACCGCTAGGTACGATTCGTATTATTTTAAAAAAAGCTGTCCGATCATCCCAAAGATCTGCTAAGGCATGAACGGACAGCTTTTTTGCTGTTATCTGCTATATTAATTTTCGCCGGACTGCTTATCAACTTCCACAATGTTATCTTTCTTCATTGGGATACGGCAGTTTTTGTTATTACCAAATTCTACAATTACAATTTCCTCTTTGACATCGATCACAACACCAAAGAAACCACTGGTTGTAAGAATACTGTCGCCTACCTCAACCGTTGTCAGAAGTGCTTCATGCTCTTTCTTCTGCTTGCTCTGTGGACGAATTGCAAAAAACCAAAAGATACCAATGATCGCTGCATACAAAATAACGACAGAAACAATGCTGCCTCCCGTGTTTCCTGCTGTCTGTGCTAAAAATAATGAACTC
>JALEPA010000089.1 GCA_022766515.1 Lachnospiraceae bacterium
ATCAATCAGAATGATAAGAAGACGACTGTAGAACACAAATCAGAAGAATTGGATGCCGCAGGGTGGTCTGATACGGCATGTGTAGAAGAAAAGACGCCACAGATCAATGCAGATTCTCTGATGGAGATGTTTCCTAAAATGATGCCTTTTGGCAATCAGACAGATTGGGAGTGTGTACGACTTGAGCCGAAGGACATTGGCTGCCTGCCGATGAAGTGGTGGTTTGTATCGGGCAATCCCTTTTTGATGCAGGGATACTACAATTATCGTCACCTCATCTTGGCAAAAATGCAGGGAACACAGTATGGATTAGGTGTTCCGGGAGTATTTAGTGCTGAAATGAGAAAGCAGGCGGAACGGTGCGGATTCCCGATGTTTCGTTCAATTTGCGGCAATCGCAACTGTCCGGGTGCTTTTGGATATTGGTTGATGCCATTAGATCTGGGGTAGGTAGGTATATAGCAGATGATCCTGCCATACTCCGTTTATTTGGGCGAAAGAGTGCAGATACCCTTCTTTGAGAAAACCAAGATTTTCCAATAAATGAATGGAAGCCAGATTGGTTGGCATCACCATTGCTTCAATACGACGAAGGTAGTATTCTTTTGCTACGATGGGCAGAAGTGTGGACAGTGCCTCTGTCATAAATCCCTGATGACAATGTGCATGGTCAAGTTTGTATCCGACCATACATCTGCGAAATATGCCCTTTTGGAACTCGCTGAAACTGATGCAGCCGATTGGTGTACAAGCGTTTTTGGGAAAGATCCAGATGCGGATGTAATTAGATTTGACAAAGGCATTGTATTCCCAATTCATGTTGTTGCGTTGATATTCCAGGGTATAAAAATTCGTGGTCCGTGCAGGCTCAACAGGCTCCAAAAACTCACGATTTCTTTCGTAAAAATCCAGAATGGCGGGTGCATCGTTGGTATTATGTAAGATCCGAAGATCCAGCCGATCTGTGGTATACAGTACATTCATAAGAAGCAATCGTTCCTTTCTGCATGCGCTTCGTTATAGTAAGCGCAGTTCTTAGTATTACCTTAGCGAATTCTCATGGAAAATGCAACCCGTTAGCGGTTGACTTGCCATCAAAAGCCGTTATAATTCTTGATATGAGATGCGTAATTTAATTATAAGAAAGAAGAGGTTTTCTCTGTGGAACAAATGGAAAAATACATGCGTGAGGCGATCAAGCAGGCAAAAAAAGCGGCAGCCATCGGGGAAGTGCCGATCGGTTGCGTGATCGTGCATGACGATAAGATCATAGCCAGAGGATATAATCGCCGCAATATTCAGGGGAGTACCCTGGCGCATGCAGAAATATTAGCGATCCAAAAGGCAAGCAGAAAATTAAAAGACTGGCGTTTGGAAGATTGTACCTTATATGTCACATTGGAGCCATGCCCGATGTGTGCCGGAGCAATCGTACAGGCGAGGATTCCGAGGGTTGTGATCGGGACGATGAATAGCAAGGCAGGATGCGCCGGAAGTATTTTAAATCTGTTGCAGCAACCCAAATTCAATCATCAGGCAGAACAGACGGTAGGTGTGCTACAGGAAGAATGTCGGGAGATGATGCAGGATTTTTTCCGTAAGCTGCGGCAGCAGAAAAAAGAGGAAAAAAGGCGGGCAGCAGAGGAAACAAGCGCAAAACAGTCGGACGGTGACGAGACAAAGGCGTGATACGGCAAATAGGGTACATTCGACAGCTTGACAGAGCCGTGAGCAATAGATATAATAAGTTGTCGGAGGTCACTGTTGTCTCCATTTATCTGTCTAAATAAAATGATTAGGCAGAGTATTAACCAGATAATTAGATAATGGAAATTTATTTTCCACATTGCATTATATTGTCATAAGACTTCCGTGCTAGCCGGGGAGATAGCGGTTCCCTGTACCTGCAATCCGCTATAGCAGGGGTGATGTTCTGTTTCGGATCTATGGCTTGCAAAGCTGCCCTTAGTAAGTGGCGTTGACGCTTTGGTCTTGCGCAATGGAAACTCATGAACCGTGTCAGGAGGGGAACCTAGCAGCACTAAGTGAGATCTTCCGTGTGCCGCAAGGTTGCCGGGGCTGAGTTAACTGCTAAGGTAACGGTTGCGGCGATAGATACAACGCAGAATGCACGGTTTTTTAATTTTTGTTTTTTATTTGTAAAGTAGCACGGATCCGGCTGGAATGTTGTAAAATACTTGCCGGAAACGAGTTTTAAGAATAGGATCTCGAATCTTACACGGAGTAAGGAGGATGAAGGGTGAGTACACAACGGAAAGTAGGCGGTGTCAACCAATTTATCAAAGGTGACACGATATTGGAAAAGGGAACGGAAGCAACAGCGGTCGGTTTGATCCTCAAAGGTCGTGTAAGAGTGCAGACAGAGGGTGTGAGTGTTGTCGTTGGGGCAGGACAGTTTATCGGGCTTGCCGATCTGCCGGATGTCATGTATCAGGTGGATTATGTGGCAGAGACGAATTGTGCCATCTATATTTTTCAGGCAGGCGAGCTGCAGTGGACGGTACAGAATATTATGAAAGCAAATAAAGAGTACGCACCATTGATGGTGACGACTTTGAGTAAATATATCCGCAGTCTGGCAGCGGTGTATCACAAGCTGGAAGAGACTGCCGAGGAAAAATATCAGTTTATTTTGGACTATTATCAAAAATATCAGGAGATCGGAGCACAGCTTGGTATCGAAACAGAGCAGGTCCCAATGGTGGACGAGCTGACACCGGTCATGCATTGGAATACGATCGATGAGGACGCAATCTCCTATTATACGGTATGCGCTGCTCTCAAACAGGAAGTGCAGAAAGCTTATTTTGGAGCCTCTCACATTATTGCCGTACATCATGTGATGGAGCAGGTGGAGTTGATCCGTCATTTGCTGGAGCAGTGTGAATCTGACGGTCAGTATTTGAAAAATCTTGCAGGACCGATGATCCGGACCGAGAAAAATTTATATCTTGCTACGCTGCATTTGGCGGCAACGGCAAAAAGAACGAATCCGTCAGATAAAGAAGCTATGGAGCTGTTTGATGGGTTGGTCGATTGTATTAACGAATATGAGGAAATTTTGTTAGAAAATGCAGGGATTGATCTGCAGATCGATCATGAGTCGATGGAAAATGCTTACTTTAGTTTGATGAGTGGCGGCAATGAGCAGACAGAAAGCACAGTGGACCTTACCGAAGAATTTGCGCTGGTAGAAGACAATTTTGTCAGTGTGGAAGAATTGCAGGGTTCCATGAGACGCATTTTGCAGTTTAGCCAGCTGCCAATCGATGAAGCAGAGCAGTTTGCGTCATTGATCGAACAATTCGCGGCATTAAAAGATAAATTTTCTGTGGATGATGAGGTCAGACAGATTCGCCGTTCGATCATGAAATTGTATTACAAGTTGTATTTAGCAGTATTTTTGCAGGATTATCAGAGCGAACAGCAGACACCGTTAGAGGTTGACCTGTTTTTACGCTATGGATTTATAGATGAGAATCTGTTGACGGAAGAATTATTAGAAGAATTATTGTCATTTGATACCTATTATTCAGGTCAGGGCGACTGTCGCGTGTACGACATGAAGGAATGGCTGACTGAGATATATGAAGGTAGAAAAATGCCATCCAAGAGCGAGTTTGATATGGACTACGAAGAGTATCTTCGTGATCAGAAGCGCATTGGTGCAATGTCAGATGAGCAGATCAAGCAGGCGGCCGCAGACCGCGATGGCAAGTTGAAATACGAAGTGGAAAATATGTTCCGTGTGAATCATCGATTGCTCGGTGGACAGGCATCGGTATTTGTTCCGTTTTTGTTTACAGAGGGATGTACAAGCTCTCTGCTTCACTCCTACCTGTCTAAGGATAAGGTCGGAGCCTCTACGAGAAGACTGCGTCAGATCGATTACTCCGTATTTTATCGAGAGGTGCTATACAAGGCAGAGGAGTCGGAGACGGCGTTTGCCAAAGAGCATATTATGGAAGAAGTCGTTCCGGATGTGATCTTATTGCCGGGCTGTGGCAATACCGGAGTCATGTGGCAGGAATTAAGCGGTCGCAGGAGAAATTCCAAAGGTCGTTTCCTGCTCCCACAATTTTTTGAGGGCAACTTGGATAACACAATGGTTCGATTGTTTGGTAGATTTCGTTGGGAATTGTGCCGTACCATGCAAGGGGCAACTTGGAATAACATTCAGTTTAAGTCGCTTACCAGTGAGTATTGTGATTACATACAATTTTACCGCAAGAACCGTGAACTTTCCGAGGGTCGCAAGGAAAAGATCAAGATGCAGATTCAAAAATGCAGAAACAATTCGCGTGAATTTTTCGTGAAAGATTATGAAAACTGGATCAATCACGAGGCGAAAGGCGGCATCACTTTGAATAAAGTGGCGCGTGAACTGCTCGCGACATACTGTCCATTTCCGAAACAAACGAGAGAAGCAGTATTGGAACAACCGCTTTTCCGTGATGCAATGGCGCGTTTTGTGCGTGAAAACGGCAAAAAGAACAAAGAGTATGCCTTGAAATTCCGTGTGTGGGAAAAAGATGGTTTGGATGTTCCGGTGGCAATCGTCCAGACAAGAGACTTTTATAGAGATATGTAATTTTTAATAAAATGGAAAAACGATTGCACGCAATTAGATCCAACTGCCGTCAAAACGCAGGATCTGTCCGGTAAGATATTCCGAACTTTCCGCGATCTGCAGGGCAAAGATAGCCACCTCTTCGGGATTGGTCGGTCTGCCGATCGGGATCTCTGCAAAAAGTTCTTCCTGCTCTTCTTCAGTCAGATGTTGATTCATAGAGGTATCAACATAGCCGAGAGATAGTGCATTTACTTGAATCCCGCTGGGGGCAAGCTCTTTAGCGAGTGCTTTGGTGAAAGCATTGACGCCGCCTTTTGTTGCAGAATAGGCAACTTCTGCGGCAGCACCGACTTCGCCCCAGACAGAAGAAATGTTTAGAATCTTCCCCTTGTGCTCTTGCAGCATGAGGGGAATTGTATGTTTACAGCAGTAAAAAACAGAAGAAAGGTTACACTGTACGATTTCGTTCCACTCTTCGGTGGTCATATCCTGCAACAGACCAATATGAGAGATGCCGGCGTTGTTTATCAGCAGATCGACCCGATGAAAACGGTCTTTGATCTGGGTGAAAAATGCAGCGACCTCTTCGGCATTGCCCATATCGCCCTGAAACAGCAGACATTCCCGCCCCATTGCCTGGATCTTGGCAGCAGTCTCTGCTAATTCCTGCGTATGACGGCGGCTGCAGAGTGCGACATGATAGCCCTGTTGTGCTGCACAGAGAGCCAATGCTTTTCCAATCCCGCGAGATGCGCCTGTAATAACAGCGATTTTTGGTCTATTCATAGTGGTAATTCCTTTCTCACAAAAATTACAAAATCATTACAATTAGTGTAGCATATTTCGTCTGTACTTTACAGTAAAAAAAAGATTTGTTATAATGTTGCAGATATGTGTAAAAATTTATCATTGTATAAATAGATGATTTGCTGCTTGCAGAAACTGTGCGCGAGGGGTGCCGTGACTGCAGGTCGGTTTTTGTTTAGAAAAGGAGATAATATTATGACGGGAAATAAAAAGAAAAGTATGGGGAAACTTTTTGCCATGAGCTTGTTGAAGTCGCTTTTGTCGATCGCAATATTGCTGGTTGCGGGCTTTTGCAGCTACAAAGTATCCTATTATTTTTTGTCAAAAAGTGCGACAACGATCAAGACGGATGAGGAAAGCATTAAAGAGATCCTCAAAGAAGCACAGACGGAGGATATTTCCAAGAATCTTATCTATGTGTGTAATGAAAAGGATCAGATCACACATATGATGTTGGAGATCTGTAATACCAATACCAACAATATGGATTATGTTACGATCCCAACAAGAAACGATTATACGATCCCATCCACGATGTATCGTAAGTTATGTACGATCAGTGAGAACATTCCGCAGATTATTCGTATCAGCAAGATCAAGCAGTATTTTGACGATGAAGAGCAGGCATATGGTTATGGACTGTTGATCGTGGAAAAAATGCTTGGTACAAGTTTGAGTTATTATACCGTGTTGGATCAGGAGACTTATGACAACCATTATCAGCAGGTAAAGGTGAAACTTTCTTATAAGAAGACAGAGGATGCGGCAGCAACACCGACTCCTACACCTTCAGAATCTGCAGCACCGGCTTCTTCCAGCACGAAGACGAAGATGAAGATTTCTTGTGCCAGTGAGGCGTACATCAATCAGTTGAAAGATGTACAGGGAGACGAGTCAAAGATCGTGGAATATATTAAGTCACAGTATGACCGCGTGAATTCCAATCTGACAGTGACCAACAAGATTGGATATATTAAGAGCTATGAGGCAATGAATGTGGATTATTTCCATTATTGGGGATGTCCGGGCAGCTATGATGGCAAGATCTTTACGGTGGACACCAAGGCAGCGAAGAAATTTATTAAGAGTCTTGTTGACAACGAGGTGCCTTATACCACAGCACAGGATCTTACGACCACGCAGAAGGCAACAGCAGTACCGGCTTCTACAACAAGCCAGAAGAGCAAGACTTCTACCAAAAAGGCCAAGAAAGTAAGTTCAAAGGGCAAAAACATTTTGGTACTGAACGGAAGCAAGATTAATGGTTTGGCTGGAAAGACACAGCAGAAATTGCAGGATGCCGGGTATACTGTACCAAAAGTAGGGGATTATACTAATGAGACGGTAACTGTCACAAAGATTATTGTAAAAGAGGATGGTCAAGGGGAGGATTTGGCAAAGTATTTCAAAAATCCAGAGGTAACAGTTGGAATGGTGGAAGATGGTTATGATATTGAGATTATCGTAGGAACCACCGATGCAAATCAATAGCAAGGATGGTAGTACGAGATAATGCATGCTTCAGTAAATGTAATGGACATCGATATTGACATGATGACAAACGATGTCTTTATAGAAAAGATGAACGATTATCTGACCGATGACAAATTAGATGTGATTTTATTTGCCTCCACGCAGCTGCTGGATAAAGCGGTTGCAGAAGAAGAGTATCGTCAGATGATCGAACAGGTCGACTTGCTTTTGCCGGGAGAAGAGGCATTGCTAAGTGCGCACCATGTAGATGTTCTGGAAGCAGGGGGGATGGTCGTAAGCTGTAAGAGTTTCGGCATGATGCTGGAGAATCTTCAGAAAGAAGACCAAAGTATTTACATCATTGGAAAAAATGAAAATGAGGTGGAGTTGTTAAATTCCTGGTGCAAGAAAATGCAGCCAGAGCTTCGGCTGGTTGGGAATTGCGCTTATGATCCGGATATGGAAGATGCGGCGTTGATCAATGAGATCAATAATCATACCCCGGATATTTTGCTGGTAGATCTGGAGACCGGGATGCAGGAACAGTGGATTCATGACCATGTACCGCTTTTACATGCGAGATTGTGTATCGCGATAGGTGGTGTAGCAGGACAGATCCTGGCGGAAGAAAAAGAGACACCGGAGTGGATCAAAAAACTGCATTTAGAGTCGCTGTATGAAAAGTTAGTGTTGGAACAGACAGTGCAAAAAGATGTACAGGCACGAATATTCCGCAAAAAAGTGATACAATATAATAATCAACAGGAAGATCAGGAAAACGAAGATACAAAAGGATGATGACCGAAAGGCATCATCCTTTTATTGCATTATATAGGAAATTGCTCGAAATGTAGTGGAGTATCACCAAGAATTGCTAAAGCAATTCTTGCAGAGCAAAACGCTGGTTTTGCTCTTATGGGGAGAAAGAAATGTTTGGCAAAAGATTTTGGCTTCGAGAATTGCCGGCAATGGTTGTGGGAACCGGGATGATGGCTTTAGCGGTAAACACTATTTATGAGCCATTGGGAATGGTGCCCGGAGGATTTTCCGGCCTGGCAATTCTTTTACATGAAGGAATGGCGGTATGGTTTGGCAGGGCATTATCGGTTGGCGTGATCAATTTAATGCTCAACATCCCGGTGTTTATTTGGGCATTTGCAGAAAGGGGCGGCAGGTTTGTTGTAAAATCTTTGCTGGCAAACCTTATTTTTTCGGGAATTTTACTGTGGATTCCGGTCGTTCCTCTGGCACAAAAAGATTATTTTTTGGCAGCGATCGTAGGAGGTGTTTTGACGGGTGGCGGGATTGGCCTAGTGTTTAGTGTGGGATTGACCACCGGGGGCACAGATTTATTGGGTAATCTGATCCGGCGGCATTTTCCACAATTCTCTGTTGCGACCATTCTATTTTTGGCAGATGCCGTCATTATTGGAATGGGTGCATTGTATTTTGGCATTGCTAAGGCAGCGTACGCAACGGTGGCAGTCTATATTTCTTCCAAGATCATGGATGGCATCCTATCCGGTGTCAATCGCAATAGGCAAGTCCTGTTTATATCAGAAAAATGGCAGGAGATCGCCACACAGATCACGGACAGTATAGACAGGGGTGTGACTTGCATTCAGGCAAAGGGATATTATACCGACAGAGACAGACCTGTCATCATGTGTGTTGTGGGACGAAGACAGATTGGAGATCTGCTGCGGATCATCCGTACTCTTGACAGACAGGCGTTTGTCATTGTGGCGGATGTCAGAGAGGTGTTGGGTGAAGGATTCAATTCGATGGATTTCTAAAGTGTATAAAATAATAAAGATATAGACAAGGTACTCTGTGTACAAAAGCATAGAAAATTCGTCATATTGCACAGTTTTATTTGGCTGTGCTTTCCAATGAATTTGTGAAAATGAACGAAAAAATATCTTTCTATACACTTTGCACAAAAAGAGAAAAGTTTCTTTGGCAATTCGTGCTATGGTCAAATGCACTCATTTAGTGTATGATATTTTACAGTCAGTTGGACAGGGTGTGCCTGTCTACTAAAACACATTTATTGACAAACAGGAGGACATAGTAATGGCAAGTTTATCTTTGAAAAACATCTGCAAGACATATCCAAACGGATTTGTTGCAGTAAAGAATTTTAATTTGGATATCGCTGATAAGGAGTTTATCATCTTTGTAGGACCTTCAGGTTGTGGTAAGTCTACAACACTTCGTATGATCGCAGGTCTTGAGGAAATTTCAGAAGGAGAGCTTTGGATCGGTAACAACATGGTGAACGATGTTGAGCCTAAGGATCGTGATATCGCGATGGTATTCCAGAACTACGCTTTGTATCCACATATGTCAGTGTATGACAACATGGCTTTTGGTCTGAAACTGAGAAAGACTCCTAAGGAGAAAATCGACAAGTTAGTACATGACGCAGCTAGAATCCTTGACATTGAGCATTTGCTTGATCGTAAGCCAAAGGCTTTATCAGGTGGACAGAGACAGCGTGTTGCCATGGGTCGTGCAATCGTTCGTAGCCCTAAGGTATTCTTGATGGATGAGCCACTTTCCAACTTGGATGCAAAGCTTCGTGTACAGATGCGTATCGAGATTTCTAAGATTCACCAGAGATTGGAAGCTACAATCATCTATGTAACACATGACCAGACAGAGGCTCTTACATTGGGTACTCGTATCGTCGTTATGAAAGATGGTGTAATGCAGCAGGTAGCTACACCAATCGATCTTTATACAAAGCCTTGCAACTTGTTCGTTGCTGGATTCATTGGATCACCACAGATGAACTTCATCGATGCTGTTGTTATCCAGGAAGGTGACGATGTTAAACTTGCATTCGGCTCTTACGCAGTAAAACTTCCAGAAGTAAAAGCTGCTAAACTTGTTGAAGGTGGATACATTGGTAAAGAAGTTGTTCTTGGTATTCGTCCAGAGGATATTAAGGATGAGGAGATCTTCGTTAATGCTGGTACAGACAATGTACTTGATGCAACAGTTAAGGTATACGAGATGTTGGGTGCTGAGGTATTCTTGTACTTCACAGTAGAGGGATTCGACATCACAGTTAGTGTAAATCCTCGTACAACTGCTCGTCCGGGAGATACCATCAAGATTGCATTGGATACAAGCAAGATCCATGTATTCGACAAAGAGACAGAGAGAACCATTACAAACTAGTCCGATCTTTTATGATCCATGTAGTATTTTTCAATACGAACATAAAATTACGGGTGTCACATATGATTGTGACACCCGTTTTATCTGTAGATTTATTGGAAAAAATTTTTGATTTCAAAAAAATAAAATGCTCCGCAAGGATGATTGCCTTGCGGAACAGAAATTAATTGGCTAATTCACTCAATACTTCTCGTACAAAATCTTCTGATTCATTTACTTCTTTTGCAATCTCCGGGATAGAAAACGAACAGTATTTATAGAGAGTTTGGATGGAACCCTATAACTAACCCAGAGAGAAACCTTCAGAACGACCTAAGGCTATACCTTCGGAACGACCTAGTGTCAAGCCCTCAGATCGACCTAAGGCTATACATTCAGATC
>JALEPA010000211.1 GCA_022766515.1 Lachnospiraceae bacterium
GTTCTTCCATCTTTATAATGGTCTTAACCCTCCTGACTGTCCAAAAAGTTTAGGCTAAACTTTTTGGACTGGTATAAAATGTTAAGTCTATTTTCTCAAAAAATCATAAAGTATTCTATATACTGACTATGAGGCGTTTACAGTATTACATAAAAAAATTAAGATATTCGATTATACAATATTTAAATTTAGTAGAAACTGTGTTGCTTGGATGGCAAAATGGGGTTATAGATAGGGATGTAATAGAACAACAATTTTCTTATTTATATGATCCAACAAAAAACAAGAATTGTCTTCAAGATTTTAGGGTTGCCGCTGGTTCTGAGAGTAACTATCCTAGTATAGAGGCGTTTTTTTTGAAATTAGAGGAAAACAGGAAGAGTAAAATAAAGAGTAAAGATTATATTGCATAATTTTTTATGGCTTTATCTTTATACTAGTAGAAAGGAGTAATATTATGACTTTGAATTATGATTGTATAAGAGATGTATTATTGTATCTTGAGGATAAACTTGAGTATACTGATAATCAGGTTGCGATGGAGCATAGTAAATTGTCTATAGGTAAGGTTGCTGATGATTTGTCATTATATGCAAAAGAAGATGTACAGTATACGATAGAAAAGTTATGTGAGGCGAAATATATTCGGCTTGTTAATGTTAAATATGACAATCAAAAATATATGATCACCGGGTATATAGATGATATCACATGGGAAGGATTTAATTTCTTAAATAATATCCGCGAAAAATCCATTTGGGAAGCAACAATAAGTGGCGCTAAAAAAGTAGGTGCGATGTCTATATCTGCTATTAATATGATTGCCTTTGAGATTGTAAAAAATGTTGTAACTAATAGTGAGGTGATCAATAAAATTGTAGCTGGTATTTCATGGGGAAAAAGACAATAGTACTCTATATGAGTGACTCACGGTGTGGCATCTGTGTATTTATATTTTACAGGATTTAATGACATAATAAAATCTTGTGCTTTTTAAATTATGCCCACATCTGTTTTGATTTTTTCCGGTTAATGAAATATTTCCTCTAGATGTAGATTTATGCATATTAAAGGAGCAGGGTGAATATTTATGAAAGAATATAACAAAGATAAAATATTTGATATTATGGAAACAACACAGTGCAATTATTCAAATATGATGAAAAGGTTATCAAGAAAGAAGAAATTTTCAGAATTTGTTGTTGTATTTTACAGCATTTCTTTGATTGTTTACCCTTTGACTAGTGAATTCTTTCCCAGCTGTTTTGATGCAAAGCTTTCTAATTATTATGGAATAATTTTATCGATTGTAACTTTAGCGTATTCTTTGATTAATGGAAGTGCAAAATATGCAGAAAGAATAGAAGGGGCAGAAAAGGTTTTAAATTCTGTAAAAACCTTAAAGCGTAGTCTAACAGATGATAATTTTGTAGATGTAAAACAAGATTATGAAAAATTGATGGAAAAGGCTGAATATAGAGATGATGTTGATTTTTTTCGAACAGTAAAACAAAAATGTAATGAGTTAGAAATTAAATGGTATAAATATAAACATGACATAGAGAAAATGGAAAGAGGATGCATTTGGACAGAAAAAAGGAGGAGTATAAAAAATTAAATAATTATTTAAGTGAGATTTTTCCATTAGTGCAGCAATGTAAAATTATTTTTGAATTTATTTGGTATGCATTAGTTTTAGCTATTCCAGTAGCTTTGTTTTTTATTTGTTTCTTCATATAGTAGTTAGAAGCTATAATAGACACCCAATTAAATTTCATGACTTTGATACGATACATAATAGCATCTATTTTTATCTTGAGATTGGATACATAAAAAGGAATAGATGGCCTCGCCCTAATATGGGGGCAAGGTATCTATTCCTTTAAAATATTTTGTAAATATATTATCAATATATGGAACGGTTGTCAAATGCAACTATAGCAAAAGCAAAATCCATCAGCGCCTCAAATAATAATATCGACAACAACCCTTGGTTGTGGTACACTTACAAAAACGACTACAGAGGTGAGACGACTATGATTACTATTATTGACTACGATGCGGGTAACCTTCGCAGCGTGGAAAATGCACTGCAGTTTTTGGGAGAAGAGGCAAAGATCACACGAGATCCACAGGAAATCCTGCAAGCGGACAAGGTCATTCTTCCGGGCGTAGGTGCGTTTGGCGATGCGATGGAAAAACTACATAAATACAATTTGGTGTCTGTGATTCGTGAGGTCAACGAAAAACAGATTCCGTTTCTGGGTATTTGCTTAGGACTGCAGTTACTTTTTGAGGAAAGTGACGAGACACCGGGCGTGAAAGGACTGGGGGTTTTACCGGGCAAGATCAAGGCGATTCCACCGAAAAAAGGCTTCAAGATTCCACATATGGGGTGGAATTCTATTCAGATTAAAGAGGGAGCAAGACTGTTTCAAGGGATTCCACAGGATGCATATGTATATTTTGTCCACTCTTACTATTTACAGGCAGCAAGAGAGGAAGATGTTGCGGCAACAACCGAATATATCGTACCAATCCATGCTTCCGTAGAAAGTGGCAACACATTCGCGTGCCAGTTTCATCCGGAAAAGAGCGGTGATATTGGGTTACAGATATTGAAGAACTTTTGCAACCTTTAACAGAATAGAATGGAGAGTCGATAATCATGTTTACCAAGAGAATTATTCCATGTTTGGATGTAAATAATGGACGCGTGGTCAAGGGCGTTAATTTTGTGGATCTGAAAGATGCAGGAGATCCGGTAACTGTTGGAGCAGCATACGGACAGGCTGGTGCGGACGAACTTGTCTTTTTGGATATTACGGCGTCCTCTGATGCCAGAGCAACAAAGCTAGATATGGTGCGCCGTGTCGCAGAAACCGTCTTTATTCCGTTTACGGTTGGCGGAGGCATCCGTACCGTAGAGGATTTTCGTCAGGTTCTCAGAGAGGGAGCGGATAAGGTGTCGGTCAATTCGGCAGCGATCGCCAATCCGACTTTGATCTCGGAGGCAGCACTTAAGTTTGGCAGCCAGTGTGTGGTTGTGGCAATTGATGCGAAGAGAAGACCGGACGGTGGCTGGAATATTTATAAAAATGGCGGAAGAGTCGATATGGGCATTGATGCGGTAGAGTGGGCGATGAAGGCAGATGAGTTAGGTGCCGGAGAGATCCTGCTTACCAGTATGGACTGTGACGGAACGAAAGATGGCTATGATCTGGAACTGACCAAGATTATTTCGGATAATGTATCGATTCCGGTGATCGCATCGGGCGGTGCAGGCAAGTTAGAGCATTTTCGCGATGCCTTTACGGAAGCGGGAGCAGATGCAGTATTAGCAGCCTCTTTATTCCATTATAAAGAGCTGGAGATCAGAGAAGTGAAGGAGTATTTGCGAGATCAGGGCATTAGTGTTCGATTGTAGGAAGAACATAGAATGGAGAAGAGTACCAATGGCAATGATTACCAATGACTGGCTTGATGCGGTAAAGCCGGAATTTAGCAAGAAATATTATAAAGATCTGTTTTATTTTGTTAAAGACGAGTACAGCAAGTGTGTTGTGTATCCGCCTGCAGATGATATTTTTAATGCGTTTCATTTTACGCCTCTGTCCAAGGTGAAAGTCCTAATATTGGGACAGGATCCATATCATAATGTACATCAGGCACATGGACTTAGTTTTTCTGTGCCACAGGATCAGCGCGAGATACCGCCATCTTTGCAAAATATATACAAAGAACTGCACGATGATCTGGGCTGTGATATTCCGGATAACGGTTATTTGAAGAAATGGGCAGATCAGGGTGTTTTACTGTTGAACACAGTATTGACGGTGCGGGCTCATCAGGCAGGCTCCCACCAGGGCAAAGGCTGGGAACAGTTTACAGATGCGGTGATCCAGGCAGTCAATGCACAGGATCGTCCGATTGTTTATATGCTTTGGGGCAGACCGGCACAGAGCAAGATCCCTATGTTGACCAATCCGAAACACTTGGTACTTAAAGCACCACATCCAAGTCCGCTGTCTGCATATCGTGGATTTTTTGGATGCAAGCATTTCAGCAAAGCAAATGCTTTTTTGGAGGAGCACGGCGTTGCTCCAATCGATTGGCAGATTGAAAACAGAAACTAACTATGTTATGATAAAAGGCAAAGGCTTTGTAACTGCGTACCATAGGAGGTTTCAAGACAATGCAAGAAAACAAAGACCAAAGACAAATTTCCATACCGGATGATCTGGTATTTGGACTTGATATAGGAACAAGAAATATTGTGGGGACTGTGGGCTATCGTCAGGCTGACGGTCATTTTGTCGTTGTTTCGCAAGCGGCAAGACAGCACGAGACAAGAGCGATGTTAGATGGTCAGATCCATGACATCGGGAAAGTCGCAGAGACGATCTTAGCGGTTCGGACAGAGTTGGAAGAACAGATCGGGCGAAAATTACAGAATGTATGTATCGCGGCGGCTGGTCGTGTCTTGAAGACGGTAAATCAGAGCGCAGAAATGGAATTTTCTGAGGAGACGGTTGTTACAAGTGAGCATGTATATTCGTTGGATATGCTTGCAGTGGAAAAGGCACATGAAGGATTGATGCGCGAGGAAAACGGTAACATGAAGTTTTTCTGCGTCGGCTATTCTGTTATGCGTTACTATCAGAATGATTATCCGATCTCCAATCTGGAAGGACATAAGTGTTCCAAAGTGGCTACGGATCTGATCGCTACCTTTTTACCGGAAGAAGTGGTGGATGGTTTGTATGCGGCTGTTCAGAGAGCAGGACTGCAGGTGGAAAACTTGACTTTGGAGCCTATTGCAGCGATCAATATTGCGATCCCAGAGAAATTCCGTCTGTTGAATATTGCTTTAGTGGATGTCGGTGCGGGAACTTCCGATATATCGATCACAAAAGATGGCAGTATTATTGCTTATGGCATGATCCCTTATGCGGGAGATGAGTTGACGGAGCAGATCGCGAAAGAATATTTGGTTGATTTTCAGGAAGCAGAGAGAATTAAATGTGCCAGTACCTTGCAGGATGAAGTGGAATATCAGGACATCATGGGATTGCCGGGTACTTTGACGGCGGAGGAGATTGCGGAGTCCGTGTCAGATACCGTAGAAATGATCACGAAGAGCGTTGCAGAGAAGATCATTGAGTTAAACGGAGATAAATCGGTCAGCGCAGTATTTGTTGTCGGTGGCGGTGGCAAAATGCGCGGATTCACTGAGAAACTTGCGGAACATTTAGGACTGCAAAAAGGGCGTGTGGCATTGCGTGGCACGGAGGTATTGGGAGAAGTGCAGTTTTTGCAGCATGATCTGGAAGTGGATTCCCTTTTGGTTACACCAATCGGTATCTGTCTCAATTATTATGAGCAGAAGAATAACTTTGCGTTTGTCAATGTAAACGGTGAGCGAGTGAAGTTATATGACAATGGAAGATTGTCCATTCTTGATGCAGCGATGCAGTACGGATTGCCAAATGAGCAGTTGTTCCCACAGAGAGGTGATGCACTCACTTATACGGTAAATGGAGAGAAGCGAATGCTTCGTGGAGAGCCGGGAGAATCGGCAGTCGTGCGTCTCAACGGTGAGGAGACAGGTCTTCGTACGAAGATCGCACAGAATGATATTATCGAGATCAAGGCATCGACAAAGGGAGTGCCCGCTTCTATGGAAGTGGAGCATATACCGGAATATACCAAGTCGATCGCATATTATATCAATGGAACCAGGGTGGAATGTCCGGCGTTTGTTTCTGCCAATGGGCAGTTAGTGTCAGGATTTTATCAGATCCAGGATGGAGATGACATCCAGGTATTGGATTATTATACATTGGAACAGGTTTTTGCGTTTTTGGATCTGCCGATGCAGGATGATGTCCAGGTCAATCATGTAGAGGCAACACCGGAGACGAAAGTATATGAAAATTTTACGGTTGATTTTGACATGCCGGAAACGCTGGCGGCGCAATTCCATGATATGTTAGAAAGTGAGGAAGAGGCGGCAGCAAGTGCAGAGAATGTCGCAGAACCTTTGGAGGAAGTCGCTGTAAGCGCAGAGAATGTCCCAGCCTCTAAGGCAGATGCAGCAAAAAATACACAATCTACCGAAGAGAAGGCAGAGACAGAAAAAGCTAAATCTTCACCGGAGAAGAGGGCAAAACCGTCAGGATCTGGTGCGCAGCCGAGGGCGGACACCATTTCAATCATCGTGAATGGAGATCCTGTTGTTTTGTCGGGAAAGGCATCCTATATCCTTGTAGATGTCTTGGATGTAGTTCCTATTGACACATCGGAGGCGCACGGCGATTATCTGGAGACAAAAGTCAATGGTGAAAACTGCGATTTTACGAAAGCAGTTTCCGATGGAGATACCGTCATTCTCCAATGGCAAAATAAATAAACGGTAGAGACAGGAATGAAACATATGAAAGTTTGCAGCATTGCCAGTGGCAGCAGTGGTAATTGTACTTATATCGGAGCCGGGGATCATCACATTTTGATCGATGCCGGCATTAGCCGAAAGCGTATTGTGGAGGGATTAAAGCAGATTGATGTAGCACCGGAACAGCTGGATGCGATCTTTGTGACACATGAGCACACGGATCATATTCAGGGGATTCCGATGATGGAAAAGCAGTTTGGTGTTCCTATTTATGCAACAGCGGGAACATTGGACGGGATTCGGCGCAAAGATACTAAAAATCTGGTGGCAATGGAAAATTTATACCAATTATATGCGGATCGCCCGATCCGTTTGGGAGAACTGGAGATCATGCCTTATCGCATTTCGCATGATGCGGCAGAACCTGTGGGGTATACCGTACAGGCAGATGGGCATAAAGTAAGTATTGCGACAGACCTTGGCGTATATGACCAATATATTGTGGAACACCTGCAGGGGAGTGAAGTGTTGCTTCTGGAGGCAAATCATGATATCAGTATGTTGGAAGCCGGGACTTATCCATATTCCTTGAAATGCCGTATTTTAGGAGAGCAGGGACATTTATCCAATGAAGATTCCGGCAGACTGCTTTGTGAATTGATGGATGATTCGCTGCAGTATGCGTTTTTGGCGCATTTATCCAAGGAAAACAATTATCCCGAATTGGCATATCAGTCTGTGAAATGTCAGATATGGGAAGAAACCGGTCTTAAGGCATTGCCTTTTGCACTGGAAGTGGCAGAGAGAGATAAGCCGTCACGGCTTGTTGAAATATAAAGCAAACACACATACCAAGCGTATGGAAATGGAGGACAAAATGAAGAAAACAGTAGTAACCGTAGTAGGGAAAGACAGCGTAGGAATCATTGCAAAGGTATGTACATATCTGGCAAATAATACGATTAACATTTTGGATATTTCACAGACGATCGTAAATGGATTTTTCAACATGATGATGATCGTTGATGTTGCAGATTGCAGCAAAGAGTTTGGTACGATCGTTGATGAACTGGAGCAGATCGGTGAGGAAATGGGATGCGTTATCAAAGCACAGAGAGAAGATATTTTTGATAAAATGCATCGAATCTAATGGTGGTTACTCTGAATAAAGAGAATAACAATCAGGCAGCAGTGATCCGGGCGCTGATGGACAAGTCTGCCAATGGAAAAGAGAACAGCGCAGAAATGAGGATGAATATGATTAACATACATGAGGTGTTAGAAACCAATGATATGATCGAAAAAGAAAATCTGGATGTGCGTACCATCACACTTGGTATCAGCCTGTTAAGTTGCATTGACAGTGATCTGGATAGACTGAATGAAAAAATCTACAACCGTATTACAACGGTAGCGAAAGATCTTGTTTCGACAGGTCAGGCGATCGAAAAGGAATTTGGTATTCCGATTGTACACAAAAGAATTTCCATTACTCCGATTTCTTTGATCGGTGCAGCAGCTTGTAAGACACCGGAAGATTATGTCACGATCGCTCAGACGCTGGATAGAGCGGCAAAGCAGGTTGGAGTTAACTTTATTGGTGGTTATAGTGCCTTGGTATCAAAGGGAATGACAAAAAGTGATGAATTGTTGATCCAGTCCATTCCGGAAGCACTTGCAAAGACAGATTTTGTGTGTAGTTCCGTCAATCTTGGTTCTACCAAGACAGGATTGAACATGGACGCAGTAAAATTGATGGGTGAGATTGTTGTCAAGGCGGCAGAGGCAACTGCAGATAAGGACAGTATCGGCTGTGCAAAATTGGTTGTATTTTGTAATGCTCCGGATGACAATCCATTTATGGCAGGAGCTTTTCACGGAGTTACAGAGGCAGATGAGATCATCAATGTCGGTGTCAGCGGACCCGGCGTTATGAGAAAAGCATTAGAGTCTGTACATGGCACAGATTTTGGAACTTTATGTAATACAGTGAAAAAGACAGCGTTTAAGATCACGAGAGTGGGACAGCTTGTTGCAAGAGAGGCATCCGAAAGACTTGGTATTCCATTTGGAATCATTGATCTTTCTTTGGCACCAACACCGGCGATCGGTGACAGCATTGCGGAT
>JALEPA010000139.1 GCA_022766515.1 Lachnospiraceae bacterium
TGAGCAACCAGGCATCCAAAGATTATGTATTTGATGTGGAACGCTTCACCTCTTTTGAGGGAAATACTGGTCCATATATCATGTATACGATCGTGCGTATCAAATCGCTTTTGGCAAAAGTAAAAGCAAACGGCATTAATATCGATGAGCAGTCTGCTATCCTTCCGGCAGATAATAAGAGCGTAACAGATGTCATGCTCTCTATGTCAAAATGGGAAGAGGTCGTTCAGGCAGCCTATGAGGAGCAGGCACCACATAAGATCTGTCAGTTTGTCTATGAATTGTCAGATGCCTTTAATAAGTTTTATCATGAGAATAAAATTGTTACGAACCCGGATGAAAAGACAAGAGAATCATTTGTCAAGTTAAGTGCTTTGGTAGGTGAGATCTTGGAAACAGCGGTCAGCCTTTTGGGATTGGAAGCTCCGGATCGCATGTAAATACAAAGAGTACAAAAAGGAGTGTAGGATTAGTATGTATCGTTTAATATCGCGTCTCGTTATTTATAGAGACATGGAAGAAGATAGTATTTTACTGAAACTGGCAGACATTTGTCATCGTTTTTACACCAATGACTATGAAAAGGATGAGTTGGTGACGGAGATTTATGAGCAGATCCACAAGCTGTTAGACCTGTCAACGCGCTACGGATTTGACAAAAATCTGTGGCACAATTATCTTGCATTTCAGTTGGCGATGAGTGAGAACCCATTTACGATGGTGTCAGAAAAGGTGGGGGCAAATGATGGTACAGTCAACGCCTTTGCAAAAGGAGATTTTAGCATTTTCAAGCAGCTGTTTGACTATGATTTTTCTCCGATCGAACAGGCATTAGAGATCAACTGCTTTTCCGTGATCTGCAATTATCAGGCAGTAGGAAAGAGCGAGCAGATTTTTAATAAGAGCGTCAGTGAAAAGGTGCAGGAGCTTAGCCGTAATATTGAGGCAGCAGAAGATGATGAGGCATTGTATCAGGTTGTGACTGATTTTTACCGGGTATATGGTGTTGGTAAGTTTGGACTGAACAAAGCCTTCCGTGTGTCTCCGGATCATGAACAGGGAGTATTGATACCGATCACGAGCACCGGAGATATGCAGTTGTCTGACATTATCGGCTATGAAGAGCAGAAACGCAAACTGGTAGAAAATACAGAGGCGTTTGTGGCAGGTCGACAGGCAAATAATGTATTACTGTACGGTGATGCCGGAACCGGTAAATCGACCAGCATTAAGGCGATTTTAAATGAATATTATAGCCAGGGACTTCGTATGATAGAAGTGTACAAGCATGAATTTCAGTATTTATCTCAGATCATTGCCGAGATCAAAAACAGAAATTATCGCTTTATTATTTACATGGACGACCTGTCTTTTGAGGAATTCGAGATCGAGTATAAATACTTAAAGGCAGTGATCGAGGGTGGCTTGGAAACGAAACCGGAGAATGTGTTGATCTATGCGACATCCAATCGCAGACATCTCATACGAGAGACTTGGAGCGACCGTTCCGATATGTCAAAGGACGAGCTGCATCGTTCCGATACGATGCAGGAGAAACTCTCATTGGCAGCAAGATTTGGTGTCAGCATTGGCTATTATCGTCCAAAGCAGCAGGAGTACTTTGATATTGTCAAGGGATTGGCAAAAAAATATCCACAGATCACATTGTCAGACGAGGAACTGTGCTTGAAGGCAAATCAATGGGAATTAAGTCACGGCGGTATTTCCGGAAGAACAGCACAGCAGTTTGTAATGCATTTGGCAGGCAGTATGTAGCATGATAAGGAGGTAGTGCATGAGGGGGAAGCTTGTTAGAATTTTGGCGTTGCTCTGTATGATCGCAGGCATGGGATTGTGCTCGACAGATTGCGCACAGGCGGCATCTGCAAGTGACATATTCGGTGCCACTAAGGCAATTGTACAGGCGTACAAAAAGGGACAGACAAAGGTAGATGTATCTGCCTATCATCTGTATAATACCAGAGATTCTTCTGCGATCAGTGACATGATGACAGATATCCTGGCAAAAACAACGGGGTTATTTTATGCGGATCAGGAGTTCACAAAGCTGGTACAGCCGACAACGGATCAGGTACAGCAGATTGAGATCCATTATAAAAAGAATTTCCGCAAATCGGACGGATCGGTGGATCGTGCCAAGATCCAGAAGTTACAGTCTCAGATCGACCGCAAAGTGAATAAGATCATGAGGCATGTGAACAGAAAGATGTCGACAGTGGAAAAG
>JALEPA010000149.1 GCA_022766515.1 Lachnospiraceae bacterium
CTCAATAGAAATTTCTTTCATCTTCTTGGCACTATCTGCAATGGTCTGTATACCATCCACTACTTCCCTCAATGAAGCGGAAGTTTTCTTTGCATACATATTTCCGTCCCCTACCTCATGGATTGCCGCCTCAATCAATTCTTTGGAATCCACTGCCGATTTTGCACTCTGTTCTGCCAGGTTTCTAATCTGATCCGCAACAACGGCAAAACCTTGTCCTGCCTCTCCTGCTCTTGCTGCCTCAATGGAAGCATTTAACGAAAGAAGATTTGTCTGACTCGCAATATCCTCAATCTGTATAATGATCTCTCCTATTTTTTCAGAAGTTTCACTAATCCGATTCATCGCCTGCATCAATACTTCCATATCATCACGGCTGCCCTCTGCATATTTGTTTCAAACTTTTTACTCACAATCATGATTGAGAATCATACTCATTTATGCTAAACTTATTTTAGTTGTTCAAATATTCTATTCACCCGAAAAATAGCGTGCATAGATACATTTGAGACAGTGATTTTTTTATTTATAACCAAGTGCCAACGCACCAACACCCAAAAATATGTTGGCGGCGAAAACCATCACTTGAAACGGAGGATAATTATGTTATTAGAAGAAATGAGACAAAAAGTAGTCGACTATGGAAATCAGTTAATTTCATCCGGTCTGACGATTGGAACCGCAGGTAATATTAGTATGTATGATCCAGAAACCGGATATATGGTAATCAGCCCATCCGGTATTCCTTACGCAAAAACAACTGCAGAAGATGTCGTTGTTATGGACCTGCAGGGCAATATTGTGGACAGCAACCGCACACCTTCCAGTGAGCACAGTTTACACGCTGCCTTTTATTTGGAGAAACCGGATGCTCGTGCCGTTGTCCATGCACATTCTATGTATTGCACAACACTTGCATGTGCCGGTGTTGATCTGAAAGCAACGCACTATGCCATCGCAGATACCGGTGTTGCTACGGTTCCTACCGTTCCTTATGAAACTTACGGCACACCAGAGCTTGCGGATGAAGTTCGTAAATGCTTACGCGAATCTGACAGCAAAGCACTTCTCATGGCAAATCACGGAATGGTTGCTTACGGCGATTCCTTAGAAAAGGCATTTGCTATTGCAAATACCTGCGAGTGGTGCGCACAGGTTCAGTGGCGCGCAATGGCAATCTCTACGCCAAATGTATTGTCTGATGAGCAGATGGCAGAAGTAATCGAGCATTACAAAACATATGGTCAGGCAAAAGAGGATGGCAAACAGTCACAGGGTTATTTTGGATAGACCGCATCTATAATTTCACTCAAACTAAAAGACTCCCCAGCAAAGTGTTGCAGGGGAGTTTTTTATTAATATCCATTTCCTTTTACTCATGCATTTTTTCCTTTAATTTGGCAATAACATCCTGATATTTTCTATGCTTCATATCAGGAAAAGCCCGAAGCAGACGCCCCTGTCCAAAAAGACGGTGTTTGGTCATCGAACCGACCAATTCCTCATATTTCTTCTGCAATTCTGCGCTCTTCGTACCGATGATCTCTTTATACTCCTCTGCACTAATATTATTCTTCAAAGAACTAAGCGTTTCCCGCAATTCTGCTGTACTTAAGTTGTCCTTTAAGGAGCTGACTTTCCCTTTTACTTCTGCTGCACTTAAGCTGTCCTTTAAGGAACCGACTTTTTCTCGCACTTCTGCTGTGCTTATGTTTTCTTTCAGAGAATCTACTTTATCACGCAATTCCGCTTTTGCCAAAGCAGCCTGCACTCTTCCCTCGCCAATATTTTGCGCCGTTTCAAGTGTCGTCTCACCAAGCTTTTCGCTCACCTTATCACTGACGATACGAAGGTCACTGCTAAGCTTATCAAGCTGTCCAAGCTTCTTGTTAAATCCTCGAATCACTGCTACCGTAACAACAAGATCCACAAAATATACGACATATAATATCACCAGAATGGTCCACCCAAGTACACTACTGTCGTGTCCCGTAATCAGCTTGTCAATGTATTTCTGGAAGATCCGGACCACAAACAGGATTGCAAATCCCCAGATCAATGAAAATTCCAGACATATATACCCACGAAAGTTAAGCGGTTTTTTGGAATAATCCCACCATCTCGCATGAAAGCATATATCAAGCAGCCAGCCTGCGATCAACTCGATCAAAGTCGCCAGGACCACACCAAACAAGTATACCAACAGATCACTCATCTGCGTTCCATCAGGCTG
>JALEPA010000157.1 GCA_022766515.1 Lachnospiraceae bacterium
CGACACAACTTCCATAAGAGCAAAACCAGCGTTGTGCTCTTGGCATACCACCACATTATGAGCATTTTCCTGTATTATCAAAGAGGAGATCACGACCTATTCGATCGTCATCTCCTCTGTTGCAATTTTTACCGCATCACACAGTTCACTATAATAAAACATATCGTCCCGCTGAAAACAGGCTGCCAATAAGGAGTCCAACTGAAACATCGGATTCCACTTGCGCATACCACATGCCGCGAATGTTGCATTGACCATGTCTCGAAACATGTCAAACGCATCATCTCTTCGGTAACGCGTCTCTTTCTGTTCTATGCTGTGCTGATATTGTCGCTGTGATACATATAGGATCATCGGCAGGAAATCTTCTCTCTGGATCAAACGACATCTTCTGTGATGCTCTTTGCAGAATTTATCGACCCACATCAATGCCTCTCCTACAGTATCTGCCAGGTAACGATCCTTCGTATAATCGGCGATAAAGTTTACGATCCATCCCGGACACCGTTCCTCCGGATCCATGTTTTTCAACACATTTTCTGCAATATTAGATCGGATCTCACGCTCTTTTTGCACCGGCAGGCTCAAAAGATCTGACAAATGCTTAGAAGTCATTTCCGGAAGATACGGTTTACCTGCGCTGTTTTGCAACAGCTGTACGATCGTGGAATTAAAGGCGCGATCCGAGTTGCCAATGCGGTTTAATTCATGGATCTGATCCAACAGATCCTCACTGACCTTACTTCGCTTTTTGCGCTTCACACTGGCAATATATTTTTCGATCATCTGATACTCTTTCTGCGCATCCGTGTTGCACTTCAACTGCAGCCACAGCGCAAAGTCAGTCTCACGCATCAAATTATCAAGGTTGCGCTTGGAATCTTCCCGAATAACATCCATGATCATGTATTTATAAGTGTGCAGATAATCTAATGTAGTCAGGCTATACCCCTTAAAAAATTGAGAATTATCCATCATCCATTTCATAAATGCCCGTCTTCCATGATGCTTATGATACGCAAATTCCTTCATCAGCTGATTGGTACTATGCGTATGGATCATCTCGGTTTGCACCTCAAACATCTGCTCATATTCTGCGATCATTTCCAATGCCTGATCGTAGGCATAACCATTTTCCAGGGAAAACAAAAAAATCACTTCGCGGTAGTCATTGTACTGCACACCTACCTGCCCGATCCCTTCCCGAAGAAAATGGTCTAACTGCTCTCCCTTCATATGCAGTGCAAATCCCAGGCAGTATACCTGCTCTCTGGTAGGAACAGCATATCCATTTAATCCAAACCATTTACGGATCGTCGGTCTGGATGCCGGGTACGGCTGCTGTAACTGCTGCATCAACCGGGCACAAGCCTGTTTGCGCGTTGCTTCCTCCTGCCCGTGCAATCCCATTAATTCAACCATATACCATACACTTTCGCGATGTTTCTTGTGCAGGATCTGTTTGATCTCATGATAAAAATTCTGTTTTGACCGATTGTATGTTACATTACTATCCATCTTATTCTCCATTCCATTTGGGAGTATTCCCACCGCCATTACGCGGAATTATGGAATCTCTCCAACAAAATCGTCTGACGATTTCTTTTTCGTTGTATGTGTGGCAGACGGTTTTTTCGTAGTCGTTGGTGACTTTGTTTTCTTGGGTGATACCGTCTTCTTTGGCGTGCTCGTTGGTTTCGCCGTTGCCTTTTTCTTTGGTTTACTCGTTTTCTTTGGAGCCTTGGTCTTGGCTGCCGTTGGCGTCTCCAATGCTGTCGGTGTCGGAGAATCCTTGGAATATGCTGTCTGCGCTGCCGGCGTCTCTAAAGTTCCAGCCACCTGTGTCACAGACGGTGTCTCGGAAGGCACGCTCACCACAGCACGATTTCCATTTGCTCCTCGCGACTGTGACAAATGCGCATAACCTGCTCTTCCACCGATCAAGATCGTCAAAAGCAACAAAACCGTCACGCCTGCCGCTATCTTCGGTCTGGAACTTCTAAGTCGCAAAAATCCCAGTATTTTTCTACCAATTCCAATCTTACCGTATAATGCCTCTTCCAACTGCTCCATATTTTGAAAGCGTTTGTCGGCTTTGACGGCAACACCTTTCATAATCGCATCTTTCTGTACATTAGAAAGCTGTACCTGTGGCATATCCCGCAACGACTGCATATCGTCTTTGATCATGCGTTCGATCGATTCATTTGGCACGATCGAAGTCAGCATAAAATACATCGTTGCACATAGCGAATAGACATCGGACCAAACGCCCCAGTTACCTTTTCCGCGATATTGCTCTTCCGGTGTATATCCTCTCTTAAACAACACCGTCATACTCTGCGTATAACTCTGCCGTTCCTCTCTTGCAGAACCAAAATCGATCAGCACCAAAGTTCCATCCTGTTCTACCAGAATATTATCCGGACTGATGTCTCGATGAACGATCCCTTCCTTGTGGATATCACACAGTGCCTTGATCACCGGATGCATGACTTCCAACGCATGAGGTCCTTCCATCGCACCATGTTGTTTGATATATTCTTTCAATGTAATCCCATGTACATAATCCATGACCAAATAAGCGGTCGCATTGTCATAAAAAAAGTCATTGACAGAAACAACACCGGAAATTTTTTGAAACTTCGCCAAAATTTTTGCTTCGCCGTAAAATTTATCTAATCCATATTGGTAATCCTCATCGTCAATCCCGGCATAGACAAACACCTTGTTACTCGTTGTATCTGCCTGCACATCACGGCTCACATAATTTACAGGAAAATATTCTTTGACAGCCACGACTCGATCCAATACCAAATCTCTTCCAATATAGGTAATCCCAAAACTGCCCTCCCCCAACACGCGGCCAAGCAGATACCGCCCATTGACGGTATCGCCCGGTCTGATGCAGCGAGGCGCCCTTTCATATTGTTCCAGATCAAAATCGCATACCGGACATTTTCCGGATGCATCCA
>JALEPA010000241.1 GCA_022766515.1 Lachnospiraceae bacterium
ATCTCATTGATATAGTCTGCCAAAAATTTAGTACTGATCTTAATATTGATAAAACCAGGTGCCTGTGCTGTTGTCTCTCCAAAAATTTCCTTTTCCTGCAGGATCGTCACGATCTGCTCTGCCATCTGGATCGGTGCTTTATGGTACTCTTTTGCCATCGCCAACGCACCATTACACTGGTACTGGCAAAGATCCGGACGGTTAGACAATGTTACTTTCGCGTACTTGCCATCATAGCCCGCCTGCTTAAATGCTTCCTGCATCTCTTCCTGTAATACATCAATGATTCCCTTCATGCTGTTCTTCCTTTCTATTTTTGTCCAAATGCTTTAGAAAACACCTGAAAATACTCTGCAAATGTCTTTTTGCAACACTCCGGATTGCAAATCCGCACACCCGGCGTTCGTAATCCCGTCAGGGCAAATGCCATTGCCACTCTATGATCCTCATAGGTTTCTATCTCTGCCCCACTTGGCTGTGCCGGATAGATCGTCACGCCATCAGTATGCATCTCACAAGAAATTCCCATTCGCTCCAGTTCGCTGCATATCACCGTCAAACGATCTGATTCCTGACGCCGTATATGCGCCACACCGCGTATGGTGACAGGCGAATCTGCAAATGGCGCGATTGCCGCCAAAGTCAACGCCTGATCCGAAAAATCTGCCATATCAACATCAATGCCCTTCAATCTGCCACCTTCCGGTCCCGTGATCTTGAGCGTTCTCTCACCTTTCTCACCCATACGGCCCCACTGCTTCGTACATCCCATCTGCTCGAGTACATCCAGAAAACGCATATCTCCCTGCAGAGAATTCTCCGCCATATGGCGTACAATCGTGCTTCCGCCCGTCATAGCTGCCGCTGCATAAAAATAGCACGCCGCAGATATATCCGGCTCTACCTGATATTCCATTGCTTTATACGAATGTCGCCGTACCTGATAGCAATCCTCACCCTGTCGATTGACACCCGGATGTCCAAACTGCTGCATCATCTTTTCCGTCATTTCTACATACGATCTTGCCACTCGCGTTCCGGTCAACTGTATATTTAATTCATCCACCGCAACCGGTGCTGTCATCAGCAAGGCACTCAAGAACTGACTGCTTCGGTCAATATTAAGTTCTACCGTATATTCTCCATGCCTTCTGCCCATTCCATGAATTTCCATCGGAAATCGGTAAGGCTCTCCCAGCCAGATAAATCTTGCACCAAGTTCCTCCAATGCCTTTAGCAATTCCCGCATAGGCCGCTTGGTCATCTGCTCAGATGCATTTAACCGATAGATTCCATCTGACATTGCCACAAACGCTGCCAGAAATCTGGCTGCCGTGCCCGCACTTCCCACATACAAGGTTGCCTGTTCTTTCGGGATCCTGCCGCCAAATCCTCTGACCCTCACGGTACAGGCTTCCTGATCAGCATGCACATCAAATCCCAGATCCTGTAACGCCGTCAAAAAGTGCAGAGAATCTTCGCTAAACTGTACGCCTTGCAAAAGGGTTGTCCCCTCTCCCATTGCCGCCAATAAAAGTGCACGGTTTGTCATACTTTTGGACCCTGGAACTTTCACACAGATCTCCGGTGGTTCTGTTAATGGTTTTACCTCAAATATGTCCACATCATTCCTCATTTCTATAGATAGTTATTATCCATGTTTGTACTTTCAAAAGGATTGTTTCTCCTAAGTATTTCCCCTGCAAATTTCTTCCACTTGCGCAAAAACACTCATCTTTTAGAGTAGTCGAAATCCGTCTGTTTGTCAATTCCTAACCATAGAAAATGGGTGAATGTAATTGCTCACATTCACCCATTTCCCAAAATATATAACTTTTTTCAAAGAAGGCTTGTATTAGTCCCTACTGGGTCAACTGATCCTCGAGGGATTTACGGATTGTTGACTGCTCGATAGACCAAGCTTTACACTTATCATATCCGTAAGCATTTGCTGATTTGATCATGCGAGCAACAATCTTATCAAACTCCTTATCTGATTTCGCATAAATTGCATTCCAAGACTCTGTCTTGATACAGGTTGTAACCTGTCCCCAAGTCGTCTTGAGCGTATCATCTTTGGATCCAAGTGAGAAACTTGTTCCCGGTGATACGGTATATTTACCTTTTTCAAAGTAATCGTTGATCGTCTTTACGCCTGTTTTGTCTCTCCAATCCTGCTCAATATCACTCTGTGCATCCTCGATATTTTTCTTCCAATAAGTACTGTTATAAGTATCTCCATTGGAATCAGGATTTTCTGCATCAATTGACCAGGTTGTATTGTTGATCTGTAATGCTCCATCATGGAAGCTTCCCTTATAGCCGCCTCCCATTGTGGTATTCTGGTCTGCATTACATTTTTTACCATGTTCTGTAAAGATGGTATTGCCATCTTCATCATAATCCCAAGTATATCCCTGTGGACCATACTGCATTGTCATACGACCTTCCGGTGTAGAGAAATAGTTGATCAATTCCATACATTTCTCCGGATACTCGCTCTTAGAACCGATACTCCATACGGATTCTCCACCCTGTGTATTCATACCATACACGATCGGACTTGCCTCTTCCGGCTTCATACAATACATAAGCTTGCCCTGTGCTGTATGATCTTTGGTATTATAGCTCAAAGAACCGGAGTAGTTGAAGATGGAGAATAACACACCACCATTTTGTACTTTTTCTGCCATCTGATCAAAGGTCTGTGACATGGAGTCTGGATCGATCAAGCCGTCCTTATACAGATCGTTGTACCATTTGAGCATTTCCAGATATGGACCATTCTTCTCCAATGCATCATGGTACTTACCGGTTGCCGGATCATACAGACCGATACCTAACTCATCATAGCCATAGTATGCCGTTGCAGTTGCCTTGACATACATAACCATCGCATCATCCCAGTCAGGCCACAAAGACACTGCATATACCGGATTGCCTGCATCATCTTTTGAGCAAAGCTTCTGCATATCTTTTAACAGCTTATGCATATCCTTCATATCCTTGACTTCCGGATATCCTAACTGTTTATACAGATCCCATCTGGTATCCCAAGTATAGAAGAATGACTGATGTTCCTTACTGCTCAACGCCACATTATTACCAAAGCCATATAAAGCGTCGCTCTTACCATCGGTAATCGTAGAAGTCAGTTTCTTATTTTTTGCCAACGCATCCGGCATCATCTTTTTGATATCTTTTCCATAGGTATCCAGCAATTCATCAGATTCCCAGTCAAACAGAAGTCCGTTTTTCACTGCCAATGGATACTGGTCGCTATCATGACCCCATACAACAATGTCTCCGAGATTTCCACTCTCCATACGAGTCTCAAATACACTGTCACCATCCGGGATAATATTTAATTCCACACCAAATTTATCCCTTAAGATGTCTGCAGACCATCCTGTCTGCATTCCGGAAAAGTTTGCCAACTGGCTGTACACATCCAGTTTGATCACTTTGTCCTGTTTACTGCCACATCCGCTTAGTACAGATGTCATTCCTACCACCAGGCTTGTTGCTGCAAGCAGCGAGACTGCCTTAGTCATAAAGAGTTTTTTCTTCATTTCCTTCTCCTTTCTGCCGCCACGCATCCGGGATGCCCTGCTTGTCACAAAGCATCCCAAGCCCTTTTCATCGAAGGGGATGTGGCACTAAAGTGGATCTCCCCACTAAATATTTATGCGTCTTTCTGCGTCCAGGTCAACTCGGTAAACTCTGCCTTTTTGCCCTGTGCATCAATTACATACATTGCCATCAGCACACCTGTAAATCCTCCTGCTACTTCTGTAGAAAGATATTTTGCTCTCGCTTTACCCAATGAAATTTCTGCTCCATCCTGTACCAGATAGAAATAATACCATTCATGATCAGATACCACTTTCAAATGGAATGTATCCTGATCTGCCGGAAGTGTAACCTCACCTGCAATACCGATCGCATCACCGGTACGAAGACGAAGTTTTGCTTTTACCTCTCCATCTTCATGATAGATTCCCAGATCATAGTGCTGACTCTCATCCATATAAAATGTAATACCAGCCTCTGCTGCATCCGTTTTCACGGTAGCTGTCAACTCTGTCTCAAACTCTGCCTGACGGATACCCAAGAAAGTTGGAATGTCCTCTTCCTCTAAAGTCACTTCACTACCCGTCAATGTGATCGAATGATCGCCAAAAACATAACGATCCGGCTCATAATCACGCATATAGCACCATCTTGGGCTGTCTTTGTCGATCGTATCAAGAGATACATTATAAAATCCCTTCATATTCTGCTCAGCCTTGATGCCCGGTATATCCATTTCTTCATAGACACTGCCATTTACGCCGGCTTCAAACCAGCCATCCTCACGCCAGTTGACGCCTACCAAGAATGTTTCTCTTCCTAAATGATGGAATGGTGACCACTCTCCGTTCTGACGGAATCCGAGACATACCATAAAAGTATTGCCCTCATCGTCCTGTACCAGATCGCCATGTCCGATACCCTGAATACGGTTTTCATTACCACCGATATTACGGTTGGTCAATACCGGATTGCCCGGATAAGATTCAAATGGTCCCATTGGATTTTTGGAACGAGCATAAGTAACCATATGACCATACTCTGTTCCACCTTCCGCTACCATGAGGTAATACCAGTCACCAAAATGATACAAGTGTGGAGACTCCAAATATCTTCCTCCATTTCCTCTCCATACCGGAGTGGTTGGTGTCAATTTCTTTCCTGTCTCAACATCGATCTCGCACTGCATGATCGCACCCTTGCCATCTTCTGCATTACCATTTGATGTAAAGTAGCATTTACCATCCTCAAAAAACAGGGATGGATCGATACCGTCCTGCTCTACGAAGATTGGCTCTGACCACTCTCCGTAAATGTCATCGGTGTATACATAAAAGTTTTTCTGATAGGTGTTATTGTTTGTCACCATGTAAAAACGACCATCGTTGTAACGAATGGTTGGTGCAAATACACCACCGGAACTATTTACCTTGTGCAGGTTTACCTGACTCTGTCTTGTCAGACAATGTCCGATCATTTTCCAGTTCACCAGATCCTCACTCTCAAAGATCGGTACTCCCGGAAAATACTGAAAAGAACTGCATGCCAAATAATATTTTCCATTTGCGCGACATACACTTGGGTCCGGCCAAAAGCCTCGGACGATTGGATTTTGTACTAACATTGTTTGTTTCCTCCTTTGAAAAATTTTCCCTTTGAAAAAAGCAGATGTCATTTTCATACATCTTACCTATATTGTACTTACAGTATACCCTGTATTTCATGAACATTCCATAATTATTACGACACGAATTAGCACAAAACGGACAGAGCATTTTTTTACCGCCCTTTCACACTTCCCACACCAGAAAGTTACGGTCAGACCACATATTATCTAAAGTGGGGGAAGTTTTCTATGAATTAAAAAATCTCTGTAAAGGAACCGGAAGGTTCTTTACAGAGATTTTCTGTATGAGTCGTCTATTTTGTTGCTTATACAAATGCCTTTACTTTTTTGTAAATGCCTTCGCTGTCTAACTCGTATTTCTTCAAAAGTTCTACCGCCGGTCCAGACTCACCAAATGTATCGTTTACACCGATCTTCAATACCGGAGTTGGTGCTTTTGCACATAAGCAGTCACATACTGCACTACCAAGTCCACCGATCACGGAATGTTCCTCAATGGTTACGACCTTGCCTGTCTCTTTCGCAGCAGCCACGATCAGATCCTCATCCAATGGCTTGATCGTATGAATGTTGATCACTTTTGCGTCAATGCCATCTGCAGCAAGTTTCTCTGCTGCCACCAATGTCTCAGACACCTCTAATCCGGTTGCCACTAAGGTAATATCTTTACCTTCACGAAGAACAACACCTTTACCCAGCTCAAACTTGTAATCCGGTCTGTCATTGATAACAGGTACCGCTAAGCGGCCAAAACGGATATATACAGGACCATCATGATCCAATGCAGCCTTAACTGCTGCCTTTGCTTCCACATCATCAGATGGGTTCATAACAACCATACCTGGGATCGTACGCATCAACGCCAGATCCTCACAGCACTGATGAGTCGCACCATCTTCACCAACAGAAATTCCGGCATGTGTTGCACCGATCTTCACATTAAGTTTTGGATAAGCAACGGAGTTGCGAACCTGCTCAAATGCACGACCTGCTGCAAACATTGCAAAAGAACTTACAAATGGAATCTTACCTGTTGTTGCCAGTCCTGCTGCAATACCTACCATGTTACTTTCTGCAATACCGCAGTCAATATGTCTATCCGGAAACGCCTTTTTGAAAATTCCGGTCTTCGTTGCTGCTGCAAGATCCGCATCCAGCACGACCAGATTAGGATAAGTCTTGCCGAGCTCTGCAAGAGCATTTCCATAGCTTTCTCGCGTAGCGATTTTCTTAACCTCTGCCATTTTTGCCTCCATTTCTTTTCTATAAAGCCTTACCTTGTTCTTCTAACTCTGCCATTGCCTGTGCATACTGCTCATCGTTTGGAGCAGAACCATGCCAGCTTGCCTGATTCTCCATAAAGGAAACTCCTTTTCCTTTCACACTCTTGGCAATGATCGCTGTAGGCTGTCCTTTTGTCTCTCTTGCATTCCGGAATGCTGCTGCGATCTGCTCAAAATCATGAGCATCGATCTCTACGACATGGAAGTTGAATGCTTTGAATTTATCTGCGATCGGATATGGAGAACATACATCCTCGATATCACCATCGATCTGCAATCCGTTGTTATCCACAACGAATACCAGATTGTCTAATTTTCTGGCTCCGGCAAACATCGCTGCCTCCCATACCTGTCCTTCCTGGATCTCTCCATCTCCGAGAACACAGTATACACGGTAATCTGCCTTGTCCAATTTGCCGGCAAGTGCCATACCGACTGCCGCTGAGCCGCCTTGTCCCAAAGAACCGCTGGACATATCCACACCCGGAATATGCTTCATATCAGGATGTCCCTGTAAATAGGATCCCACATGACGGAGTGTCTTCAAGTCCTCTTTCGGAAAATATCCACGCTCTGCTAATGTCGAATACAGAGCTGGCGCAATATGTCCCTTTGAAAGAACAAAACGATCTCTATCTGCTTTTTTCGGATCCTTTGGATCAATGTTCATCTCTTCAAAATAAAGATATGTCAAAATGTCTGCTGCTGATAAGGAACCACCCGGATGACCGGATTTGGCACTGTGTACTGCCGTTACGATTCCTTTACGAATCTCATTTGCAGTCTTCTTTAAGGCTAATGTATCCATAATTATTCCTTTCTTTCTTAACGAATTCTGTCTTTTCCTGTCTGCCATACGACAAACCATAACCTTACCTGATATTACTCACCAAATACGGAGATATAATCTTTCTGGAATTTCTCGATTCCCTGATCCGTCAATGGATGCTTGGTCATCTGCTCAATTACTGCATAAGGTACGGTAGCAATATCTGCACCTGCCAATGCACAATCAGTTACATGGATCGGATTGCGAACACTGGCAGCAATGATCTCTGTTGTAATATCCGGATAATTGTCAAAAATTGCGGCAATCTTCTCGATCAGTTCGATACCTGTCATAGAGATGTCATCCAGTCTTCCAAGGAATGGTGATACATATGCTGCACCTGCTCTTGCTGCCAGAAGTGCCTGGTTAGCAGAGAAGATCAATGTCACATTACATTTGATACCCTCGCTGGAAAGTACCTTCGTTGCCTTTAATCCCTCTACCGTCATAGGGATCTTTACGACCATATTAGGATGCAGCTTGGCGATCTCACGACCCTCTGCGATCATTCCTTCTGCATCAACTGTCGTTGCCTTTACCTCTCCACTGATCGGTCCATCAACGATAGCGGCGATGTCCTTGAGGATCTCCTCCTGGCTCTTGCCGCCTTCCTTGGCGATCAGTGATGGATTTGTGGTTACTCCACAGATCACACCCATATCATTTGCTTTCTTAATGTCCTCCAATTTACCTGTGTCTACAAAAAATTTCATAAGTTAAATCCTCCTCCTAAATTTTTAAGATAAAACTGTTTTAAGTATATAATATTTCCCTACATTGGTCAAACAATTTCACACAATTCTCACCAATGTTCCGGTACTCTTTTTGACACATCCCGATCCCCTTCGCTCTGAATTAATAAAACCAAAAACCTTTCCAATCGGATTTGTCCACGCGGTATGGCGTGATCGGCAAAGTATATTTGCGAATAAGCTTGTCCTGCTTATCCGTTTCCCGGATCGTTTTGCCGGATGGCTCTGCCGTGATCCACACTTTATCCTCTGCCAATACATTTCCCCCACCGGAAATGGCAGACAACTCTTTGCTCGTCTTGAGCTGATAAGTGCCCGCATCTTCATCCACCAGATACTTATAATACTGCGACTCCTGTCCTGCTTTAGCACCCGTACCGGTATTATTATTCAACATTTCCAACTCATACTGCGTACCGGATCTGCGGGTATAGATGATCGCATTTTGTCCATACTGGGAATCAAAAAGCTCTGACGGTGCCGGTGTATCCAAGATTGAATCCACAACCGGTGTCGCTGTAGCATCCGGTTCCTGCCCGTCTGCTAACGCCTTGGTCAATACTTTTTTGCTCAATGACTTGTAAGACTTCCACAGCTTTGGATCACTGATAATATATTCCAGCTTTGGCAAAAGGCTTCCCACCTGACTCACCTTAAAAATACCGGACATTTTTGAAGAGCTGAGTAACAGCTGGTTCGTTCCGGTGCACTGGAGAGAATCAATATTCAACCAGTTCTTCGCAGTCTTTGGAGACTTTTTGCGGATCTTTTTGTAAACACCCGACAATACTTCATCCATGTCTAACGCCTGGCTGACATCTCCACTCTCCAATTCCAGTTTGAGGATCTTGGTATTCTTCGTCGCATTTTTGGTGCCTGCCGTAGCGATCATGTACAAACTTCCGCTGCCATCATAGGCGTACTCCCCACCAAGCGTATATCCGTAGACCGGATAGGAATGTGTGACCTGTCCCAGCGAATTGACGCTGACAACACGATCAGCACTACACTCATAAACCAGGGCATCATAGATCACCTGCATATTTTTTCCCACATACGAATCTGTTGGAAAATGCGCACGCAGCACTCCGGAATTATCATATAAAAGGATCGCATAATGTTTCTTGCCGTCTTTGCCTGTCGTCCCCTCTGAAAATACCGTATACAATCCGTTTGATATGGTCTGCTTACTATATCCTTTTTCTACGGAAAGCTGCTGTGGTACCCCCGTCTCATCAGCCGGAAGATCGATCTTCCAAGTCGCTGTATCAGACAATTCATCGTCCTTATTGTACAACTGCAGGGTTATGTAATTTGTTCTGCCCGGCAGCAATCCAAAGATCTGATATTCATGCTCCTTGCTCAAATTGTCCGGTGCATTGTTTAATGCAGTTCGCGTAAAGTCACCGATCTGTGTATCATCCACAGAGATCGTATATTTACAATACGCTTTTCCGGATGTCTTAAAATAAACATACATTGACTGCGGATTGGTCCCGTAAGGATTGTACGCCCACAGAGGATCATGAAAAGTCAGGTTTTGATTTTTCTTAATGTTTGTTAAAGTTTTCTCAGCGCTGTCTCCCTGTTTTCCCTCGTAAATCTCCTTCACGCTTTGATAATCGACCGTGACAACATTCTTTTGCTGCCCACTCAAATACAAAGGAATCCGATCTACTTCGTTGACCTTATTGATCACTTTAGAAGTGCCTGCAGAAGTATCACGCTCTTCCGCTAATGCCTTTTCCTGTTTTTCCTTCTGTTGTTTGGACACCTGCCCTGCTTTCCACAGTAAGGCTCCCATAGCAAGCAGCATCAGTACACTGGTGATCACGATAATTCGTAGTTTTTTCTTCATTTGTCTGCCCCCTCTATGCTTCCACTAACTGTTTTAATTTGGTGTAAAGTTCCGGATATGCACGCTTCATACGGACCGGTTTCATATCCTTGTCCAAAAAGCAATGTCCACTGTGTCCTGTCGTGCAAAGCTCATCGTGGCAGTAAATTTCATAAGCGCACTCCATTTTGAGCCCATCGTATTTGACGATACTTGATCGGATCTCGATCTCATCTCCAAAATGCAGTGGCTTTTTGTAACTGCAGTCTACGCTCAATACCGGAATAATGAGCCCGTTTTCTTCCATTTCTACATAGGACAGCCCGATCTGCTCCATGAGATCCAATCGTGCCTCCTCAAAAAAACGGATGTAATTGGAATGATGTACGATTCCCATTTGATCCGTCTCGTAGTAATTTATCTTACGGCAATATTTGGTCGCTTCCATGCCTGTTCCCCCATCTTTGTATATATTTTGACATCTAATCCCGATATGTTAGAATAGATGTGCTGTGACGCAAGCAAATTTGCTCTTTCAAATCTTGTTCGCTTGTTTCACAAGCTAATTTGCTCGTTAATGAGCCAATAGCATCTGGATTTTGGAGTTATTATAGCACAAATCCACAATATGGTATAGACAAGAAAGGATCATATTTATGAATATCATTAACATAGAACATTTGACACATTCCTATACCGAGCGCGTTTTATTTGACGATGTCTCCTTTTCTTTGGATGACAAAGAAAAGATCGGTATTATCGGTATCAACGGCACGGGAAAATCCACTTTGCTCAAGATTATTGCAGGAAAGGAAGAACCGGATGCCGGAAAGATCACGATGCAGCGCAATCTGCGGATCGCCTATCTGCCGCAGACTCCGGTATTTGAAGCAACACACACCACACTCAGTGCTGCTCTTCCTCATGTCGATGATGTTGCTGACGCTCCGGAAAACTATATTCCGGATGCCAAGTCCATGCTAAATAAACTGGGACTTCCCAACTTTAATCAGCCGGTGAGCGAACTGTCGGGAGGTCAGCGCAAACGAATTGCTCTGGTCCGTACACTTTTGACGCCCGCTGATGTATTGATCTTAGATGAGCCGACCAACCATTTGGACAGTGCCATGTCAGAATGGCTGGAGACAAAACTGCGGGAAGAAGTGCGACCACTGGTTATGATCACCCATGATCGTTACTTTTTGGACAGTGTGACAAACTGTATTGTAGAGATTGATAAAGGCAAGCTATACCGTTACACCGGAAATTATCTGTATTATCTGGAGCATAAGGCACAGCGTGAAGAGATTGCCCAGGCGACGGAACGCAAACGCCAAAGTCTCTTACGCACCGAAATCGAATGGATGATGCGTGGTGCCCGTGCAAGATCTACCAAGCAAAAAGCACACATTGCCCGCTATGAGGCACTTCGCGATACGGCTGCACCTGTCAAAGATGACACCGTCACGATCAGCAGCGTATCTTCTCGTCTCGGACGCACAACGATCGAGCTGGAACATTTGCGCAAATCTTATGGTGACGCTTTGCTGATCGATGATTTTACCTATACTTTTCTGAGAGATGACCGCATTGGTATCATCGGTCCAAACGGATGCGGCAAATCAACTTTATTAAAAATGATCCTGGGCGAAGTACAACCGGATTCCGGTACGATCACGATCGGACAAACGGTCAAGATCGGCTATTTCTCGCAGGAATCCAGCGAAATGGATCCTTCCCTGCGTGTCATTGACTATGTTAAGGAAGGCGCTGAATATATTAAGACGGACACGGGAACGATCAGTGCGTCTGTCATGCTGGAACGATTTTTGTTTCCAAAAGACCAACAATATACGACCATTTCCAAACTTTCCGGTGGCGAGCGCCGCAGACTTTATCTGCTGCGCATTTTGATGGAGGCTCCTAATGTGCTCTTCCTGGACGAGCCTACCAACGACCTTGATATTGCTACTTTGACGATCTTAGAAGACTATCTGGATCAGTTTGATGGCATTGTCATCACGATTTCCCATGACCGTTATTTTCTGGATCGTATCGTGCGCAGAATCTTTGCATTTGAAGAAAACGGTAAATTACAGCAGTATGAGGGCGGCTACACCGATTATCTCCACCGCTCCGGTCACACGATGAAAGTGACCGATGCCGGAGCGACCGGATCGACCACTACGGAACAGACGACTTCCGCGACTGCACCAAAAATGACGCGTGACACTTGGAAACAGGGACAGACGCACAAGAAAAAAATGAGCTATCAGGAACAAAAAGATTTTGAGACGATCGAGGACGACATTACTGCCCTGGAAGAAAAAATCGAGGCACTGGATGCCGCCATCGCCAAATCCGCTACGGATTTTGTCAAGCTCAACGAACTGTCGCAGGAAAAATCAGAAACCGAACAGCTTCTGGAAGAAAAGATGGATCGATGGATGTACTTAGAAGAATTAGCAAAAGAACTGGAAAACCAATAAGGGATGCTTCACTCGACTAGCACCGCACATTTTCCGGATACCACAAAAGGGGCAACCGCATTGCGATTGCCCCTTTCAGTTACAACCTGTGTCCGAAATTCATAACTTTCAAAAAATAAATACATTGTCCCTCACAGCCACACTGTAAAAAACCTTTCGACTCTATTATTCAAAACTTAGAATGATTCATGCATTGATTATAACGCTTTGCAAAGACCAATTAGCCGATCTTTACTACATTGGATGCCTGAGGACCCTTCTCGCCGTTGACAACATCGAATTCTACTTCTTCGCCTTCGTCGAGTACCTTGAATCCATCCATCTGAAGTGCGGAAAAATGTACAAATACATCTTTGCCAGTCTCATCAGAAATGAATCCGAATCCTTTTTTTGCATTAAACCATTTAACTGTACCCTTCATTGTACTGCCTCCTAATACTATATATTGGTTGCACCTTTCTCAACCGAGAAAAGCAAATAACATTCTTAAATTACCATATAACAAGTGTGGTGTCAATCAATTCAAGGCATTTTCCCCGACCGCTTTTGATCGTGTTTTCTCGACATTTTACTTCAATCTCATGCGGTATACAACCGGTTTGTCGCTGTCAACAAAAGGTGCATGAATGATCATTTTATCTGCCTCACGGATAAACTCCGGCTGCTCATCATAACCAAGTGCCGTAAACTCTGTGATAATACCATGAAAATCTTTGCTGTCTTCGCCCATGCTCTTTACGACCACATCTTCTCCATGCTGCTGCATTGGAATGATGTAAATACAGTCTTGTTTGCATGTAAAACGAATATCAGATGAATCAAAGTCCTTACGCCCTTCCTCCGAAAACATTCCTTCTACCACTTCGGTATTTCCTTCTGCCTGTACACGCCAAGGATGTGTTCCATAGATTGCCTCTCCGTTGATATCCATCCACTCGCCGATCTCCGTAAGCATCTTAACTTCTTCGTCACAAATGCTTCCGTCTGCCTTAGGACCTACATTCAACAGAAGACATCCGTTTTTGCTGACAATATCGACCAGATCCTGCAAAATGTCTTTGGTCTGCTTAAAACGGTTCTGCTCTGTGTAGCACCAGGAGTTAAACGCCATTGAAGTATCAGCCTGCCAATAAAATGGCTTTGCCTCTGAAAAATGACCTCTCTCCATATCTAAAATCGCTGTTCCTAACATCATGGCATCATGCTTATAGGAGATGGCAACATCCATGCTCCATTCCACACCACGATTGTAGTAATAGGCTGCAAATTTTTTCAAATATGGTTTTACCGACTCATGCTGGATCCACCAGTCGAAATATACCATCGAAGGACGATATTTCTCGACCAATTCCACATTACGAGCGAGCCAGTCCTCCATAAAATCCTGTGGAGGTGCAGGACTGAAAAGATCCTGATTGTCCGGTTCCGGCATAGCAGGATAATAAAAATCTCCCAACTTCATCGGATCCTTAATATCACTTTCAAACTCTTTTCCATGACCCATGAAAAAGGCATGCTCTACACGGTGGTTGGACTCGCAGAAGATCATATCTTCCTGCATGATCGCTTCTTTTAATTCTCCCAGCACATCGCGCTTCATTGCCATCTTTACGCTTGTCCAGTCACTGATCTCAGAATCGTACATCTGGAATCCATCGTGATGCTCTGCAACCGGCATAACATACTTTGCTCCTGCCTTCTTAAACAGCTTTGCCCACTGTTTTGGCTCAAACTTTGGTGCCGTAAACATTGGGATAAAATCTTTATAACCAAACTTAGTATGTTCTCCAAATGTTTTACGATGCCATTCCCATTCTTCCATATCTTGGATATACATATTTCTGGAATACCACTCATTGTTGTGGGCCGGTACACTAAATACGCCCCAGTGAATGAAAATACCAAACTTTGCATCCTTAAACCACTTTGGTGCTTCATACTCTGCAAGAGAATACCATTCCGGCTTGTATGGTCCCTTCTCGATGACTTCATCAGCAATTTTTAAATACTTCTCCTGTACGGTCATAATCTGCTAATCCTTTCTTTTTCATAATTCATTTGTGTGATCCGTATGTGCTTACTGCTGGAATCGATATGTTTTGTCTTCCGTGTGATAAATGATCGGCAGACCAAATTCCTGCAATGCATGAATATCTTCATAAACACTCTTACGCTCTCCGGCAATCCCTTTGGACGCAACCCACTCCAGGATCTCCTTCATTGTCATTCCGTGTGTCGTATCCGTCTGCTCCGTCAACACCTGCATTACCAACAGTAATCTCATTCGTACATTCTTTACCATATTTATCCTCATTTCTGCACACATTCCTCTTAACCGCTAACACTTGCATCCGGTGTGCAAAGCTGCAAATGTTACATTGTTTTGTGTGTCGATCAGTCTTCCGCTTCTACCTGTACACGCACCAGATCCAATTCATCCGGCACTTCACTAAACAACACTTTGATCTTTTGTTTTGGATGTGGACAGCTGTCGATATGCGCTCCGCGCTCATCCTTCATGTCCTTGACTTCCACCATGAGATTTTCGCCTGACGGCTTCATCAACTCAACCCGGTCGCCCACGCAGAATTTATTTTTCTGCTCCATCTCGACAAAGCCTTCTGCATCTGCCTGTCCGGCTAATCCCAAATAGGTATATCCCTTCACATAAGTGTTGTTATCATAGATCTGCGACTCATGTGTCGTCGGACCATAGAAAAATCCGGTTGTAAACTGACGATAAGTACATTTGGATATTTCTGTTTTGTAATGTTCTATATTTTGCTCGTACAACTCCGGTGACTCGAAATAGTCATCGATCGCCTGGCGATAAGTACGGGCAACATCGGCAACATACAACGCCGTTTTCATACGACCTTCGATCTTAAAGCTGTCAATTCCCGCTTTGACCAGATCCGGTATATGCTCGATCATGCAAAGATCTTTGGAATTGAAAATATAAGTGCCGCGCTCGTTCTCCTCAACCGGAAGATACTCGCCTGGTCTGTTCTCTTCCATAATATAATATTTCCAGCGGCATG
>JALEPA010000276.1 GCA_022766515.1 Lachnospiraceae bacterium
GTATCACGCCTGCCCACGAACCCGTTGCCTGATAACCGCTCAGAAAAATCGGTGTCGTCCAATCCACCTCATTGATAATATGAGGCACCAGTCCGACATAGATTGCCACATAAGTGATCAAAAAGTTGGCGATCGGTACCATTAAAAACGGTACGACAAAGATTGGATTAAAGATAATCGGTACACCAAACAATGCGATCTCACTAATGTTAAACAAAACACTTGGTGCCGCCATCGCCGCCAGATTTCGAACATCTTTTCTTTTTGCAAATAATAAAATAGCAATGATCAGGCACAGCATAGCACCTGTTCCACCGAGTAATACAAAGACATCCTGCATCGTTTTGCTAAAGATTCCTGCTGTCACATCGGAAAAATGCTGCTTGATCACAGTGTCTAACATATTATGTCCATGAATTCCAAAGAACCAAAGACCATGCGTCAAAAGAATCACAAGAAATCCTGCGCCAAGCCCGTTCTCTATCGGAGATAACACATAATTGATCGCTTTCTCCATCAGTTCCTGCAGTCCATCCACTCCAAATACAGTTACGAAAAATTGTCGCAGCAAAGCGAAAAATCCTACGATCACGACTGCCAAGCCAATTCCCTCGATCGCCTCTACATACAGGCTGTCCGTATTCGATCGATGTTTTTTGGAATGAAAAATGCCACTCTCTTTGAGAATATAATACATCTCACTGGAGATCAGCGATACAAACAATCCGCTAAACGCATGCATATTTCCAAATCTTATATTAGAAAAAGAATCATACTGGATACCGGAATATCCTGCAAATGCCGCCAAAGAAATAATAACAAGAATAATAATGTTTCCTGTGCTTTCATACACACCCTGTTTTCTGCGCTTCATGATCGCATAGCTGACACTGGTAGCGACCACTAAAAAAACAGAGAAAAAGTTGTTGACGCTGTCGTAAATACATTCTAATAACTCAACGACCCCTCCGTAACACAGCTTTTCCATAAAAGCCTGATATGCAGGAATGGGCAGATTCAGTAGCATAGCCGCCATATAACCGACTACTAACAGTGGTATCATCATGATCATACCCTGCCTGATCGCACCTAACGCACAACTATTCTCTATCGTATCTGTCATACTCATTAGTTTCTTTTTTATCTTCTCCATTTTGCCGTCCCCTTATCATCATTTGGTCGATATACCAAAAGCCTGTCTGCACATTTTGGAGTTGCTACAGAACCCCAAATAGAGCCCCTATTACAGCTCATGATGCTTCGTCTTCCGTCCCCGGATCAGTGGCAGTGTCCCCAATATCAATGCCACCGATCTGCTAACCACATTTTACCACTTTCCGGTAAGTAATACAATAAAAGAACCTATCTTCGTTCAAGTTTAGGACATCTCTTTACCAGCCAATATCCTGTCAATCCTGATATAACGCCCAATAGCACCCCTCCCAAAATGTCCGTTGGATAATGCACATAGAAATACATGCGGGAAAAGGCGATCAACACTGCCAGGATCAAGGCGCACTGCCATACTTTCTTAACCTTTGCCAAATACAATGCCATCACTGCTGCAGCCGCTGCTGCCGTATGCCCCGATGGAAACGAATAATCTTTTGGCTTTGTAATAAGCAGCCTTACTGCCTGATTGACCTCATAAGGGCGTGTCCTTGCAAAAAGATTTTTCAATATGCCGTTGCACAGAATGATCTCAATGCACAAAGCGGCAAGAAGCACCACTCCCCCTTTTCTTGTTTTCGGGATCAACAATAACACAATTGCTAACAAGATCCACACAACACTTGCATTTCCAAGTGAAGTCACAAACCGCATCACCTGGTCTAGGATCGGTGTATGTATTTTCTGGATCCCGTCAAGAAACTGTAACTCTATCCCCATATTGATCACATATTCCTTTCTATCGTTCATGCTGTTTTTCGTTGTCATACTACGGTTTATTATAGAGGGAAAATAGTCAAATGTATAGTCATTGTGAGACAAGTGTTCAGGCACTGTTTAGAACACCGGTTTGCCATCTCCGGCAACTTATGGTATATTGGCAGTCGAAGAAAAACGGTTGGGAATGAGGATGCTTATGGAATTATTTCAATTAAAATACTTTTTAGCAGTAGCTAAATATGAACATGTCACCAAGGCGGCAGAGAGCTTACATATTGCACAGCCTGCTGTTTCACAGGCGATCAGGCATTTAGAAGAGGAATTTGGCACTCCTCTGTTTGACCGTGAAAACCGCCATATCTCATTAAACGCTACCGGAAAACTATTGCAAAAGCGGTTAACCCCACTGATTGCACAGTTGGATGAGATTCCGGAAGAGATCAAAGAGGCAGCGCTGCAAAATCAGCCGGTCATCCACCTGAATCTGCGCTCTGCCTCTACAGTTATTACCAATTGTATTATTGCCTACCGGGCATCACACCCGGAGATCAAATTTCGTCTGTCCCAAAAACCGGACGATCCTGCTGCCGATTACCTCATATCCGCAACCGGATGTAATACGGAATTAAAACCATCGCAGCAAATATTATTTACGGAAGAATTTTATTTAGCGGTTCCTACAGATTCCGAATTATCCAAAAAAAATTCGATCCGTCTGCAGGATACCGCATCACATTCCTATGTCAGTCTTGAAAAAACGCGTCCGGTCCGTGAGATCTGCGATGAATTTTGCGCCGCCGCAAACTTTGAACCAAATATTGTATACGAAAGTGACAGCCCGGAAACCGTCCGCAACTTGATCGCAGCCGGTCTGGGCATCGGTTTTTGGCCCCAGTATTCCTGGGAATCCTCTTTTTCGGATCATGTCAAACTTCTTCCTATCGAAAGTCCGGTCTGCTGTCGTCAGATCATAGTGACCGTACCGGAGTCAAAGCAAAATAATCGCACGATCATGGACTTCCATCACTTTCTTTGCGGATGGATCAAGGAAAATATTCTGTTTCCTAAGATCTCATCTTGATCCTATACTTTCATATCATCTTTGCTGCTATAGCGCAGTCTTGACATTGCTCGCGCCAGGGACGCTTTGGACATATGGTATTCGCGAATACTCTGCTCCTGTCTAAGCTGCTCTCTTGCGCGTTCTTCTGCCTCTCTTGCGCGCCGAATATCTATTTCATCCGGGTGTTCGGCAGTATCGACTAACACACTGACACGATTATTGATCACCTGTGCAAATCCACTACCAACCACTCCGATAATCCATGTTCCATCCTCTGCCTGGATGCGAAGTTCTCCTACATTTACAGCAAACACCATATTTTCATGATGCGCCTGGATCGCTTTTTCTCCATCCTCTAACGGCAGCACGACCTGTCGGCAATATCCATCAAAAAAGACGCGGTCACATGCTGTGACATTTAATAGAAAGGTATTCATAACCTGCCTCCATTTCTACGAGCCATCCTTTTATGCCTGTTTTTCCTTACTCTTTTCGATCACTTCGTCGATCGTACCGACATTAAAGAATGCCTGCTCCGGATAGTCATCCATCTCTCCGTCAATGATCATCATAAAACCACGAATCGTCTCTTTGAGAGGTACATATTTACCGGGAACTCCCGTAAATGTTTCTGCCACATGGAATGGCTGTGACAAAAATCGCTGGATCTTTCTGGCACGATATACCGTGATCTTATCTTCTTCGGACAACTCTTCCATACCAAGGATGGCAATGATGTCCTGCAATTCTGTATATTTCTGCAAAATTTCCTGTACGCGTCTTGCCGTCTCGTAATGCTCTTTTCCGACAATATCCTCTTCCAAAATACGCGAATTGGACTCTAACGGATCAACAGCCGGATAGATACCCTGTTCTACGATCTTTCTGGACAAAACGGTTGTCGCATCCAAATGGGCAAAAGTCGTTGCCGGAGCCGGATCTGTAAGGTCATCTGCCGGTACATAGACTGCCTGCACGGAAGTAACAGAACCGTTTTTTGTCGATGCGATACGCTCCTGCAGCTCACCAACTTCATTGGCAAGAGTTGGCTGATAACCTACAGCAGAAGGCATTCTTCCCAACAATGCGGAAACTTCGGATCCTGCCTGCACATAACGGAAAATATTATCAATAAACAATAACACATCCTGATGCTCCTGATCACGAAAATATTCTGCCATTGTCAGTCCTGTCTCGGCAACACGCATACGAGCTCCGGGTGGCTCATTCATCTGAGATCGGAAG
>JALEPA010000031.1 GCA_022766515.1 Lachnospiraceae bacterium
CGTATGTCTTATTTTGGCAGAGTTGGAGTTAGATAAGGAGACGATCGTAGCAGGTATGCTGCACGATGTCGTGGAAGATACCGTCATGACCAGCGAGGAGATCGCTGCAGAGTTTGGTGATGAGGTAGCTTTGCTTGTTGATGGTGTTACGAAGTTGACACAGTTGAATTATGTCGCCGATAAAGTAGAGATGCAGGCGGAAAACCTGCGTAAAATGTTTCTTGCAATGGCAAAGGACATCCGCGTGATCCTGATCAAGCTGGCAGACCGACTGCACAATCAGAGAACGATGCAGTACCAGACCCCATTAAAGCAGAAAGAAAAATCCAGAGAGACGATGGATATTTATGCACCGATCGCTGATCGTCTGGGAATTTCCAAAGTCAAGGTCGAACTGGATGATCTGGCATTTAAGTATTTGGAGCCGGAGATGTACAACACGCTTGTGCACCAGTTAGAAGAAGGAAAAGTCAAAAGACATGAATATATTGCAAAGATCGTAGCGGAAGTGCGAAGCCACATTGAGGCAGCCGGGATCGATGCAACGATCGATGGTCGTGCAAAGCATTATTTTAGTATTTATAAGAAGATGATCACGCAGAATAAAAAGCTGGAGCAGATCTATGATCTGTTTGCGGTGCGTATTATCGTGGAATCCGAGCGTGACTGTTACACGGCACTTGGTGTGATCCATGAAATCTATAAACCAATTCCGGGACATTTTAAGGATTACATTGCGATGCCAAAACCAAATAATTACCAGTCTCTGCACACGACATTGATCGGACCGGAGGGACAGCCGTTTGAGATCCAGATCAGAACTTACGAGATGCATCGTACTGCGGAATATGGTATCGCAGCACATTGGAAGTATAAAGAAAACCAATATGGACAGGATACTTCTGACAGCGAAGAAGAGAAGTTAGCATGGCTGCGCCGCATTTTGGAGTGGCAGCGAGACATGTCGGATAATAAGGAGTTTTTGAGCCTGTTAAAGAGCGATCTGGATCTGTTTTCCGATCATGTCTATTGCTTTACCAAAGATGGTGATGTCAAGAATCTGCCGGCAGGTTCCACGCCGATCGATTTTGCCTATGCGGTACATAGTGCGGTAGGAAATAAGATGGTAGGAGCCAGAGTCAACGGTAATCTGGTCAATATTGATTATAAGATCCAAAATGGTGACCGCGTTGAGATCATGACTTCGCAGAATTCCAGAGGTCCAAGCCGTGACTGGTTGTCGATCGTCAAGAGTACACAGGCGAAAAATAAGATCAACCAGTGGTTCCGTTCGGAGTTTAAGGAAGAAAATATCCTTCGTGGAAAAGAATTGTTGACAAACTATTGTAAGGCACAGGGAATCGTTTTGAGCGATTTACTTAAGCCGGAATATACCGAGGCGTGTAAGAAGAAATATGGATTCCGTGATTGGGATTCAGTGTTGGCAGCGATCGGACATGGTGGTCTAAAAGAGGGACAGGTTGTCAATAAACTGCAGGATGCTTACCGTAAGAAGAATCCAAAGTTTGCTACGGATAAAGAAATTCTGGAGGCAATGAACAGCAACAATGCGACAACAACAGGAGCAGCCTCTAATCCTACAGCATCGATCAAGTCTAAGAGCGGTATTGTTGTAGCAGGATTGGACGATGTGTCTGTTCGTTTCTCTAAGTGTTGTAGTCCGGTACCGGGCGATGAGATCATTGGTTTTGTCACACGAGGAAGAGGTGTGTCCATCCATCGTACCGATTGTATCAACATGATGAATCTGACGGAGGCAGACCGCCAGCGTATTATTGAGGCAGAATGGCAGATGTCACCGGAAGGTAAGGCGGATGAATTGTACGATACGGAGCTTGTGATCTATGCGTATGACCGTATCGGCGTCTTGCTGGATATTACCAAGGTGTTTACAGAGAGCGGTATTACGATCCGCAATGTGAATTCCCGTACAAGCAAACAGGGAATTGCAACGATCACGATCGGATTTGCGATCCGAGGTGTGGAAGCCTTACATACTTTGACTGCGAAGATCCGTCAGGTAGAAAGTGTGAAAGATATTCAAAGAACACAGTCCTAAAAATGGGACAGCATAAAACAGAAAGAAAGGTTGAAATAAAACTATGAGTAGATTGTGTTGCCAGTTTCAGGTGTTAGGACCTGTGCAGACAAATTGTTATTTTTTATATCGGGAGGATACCAAGGAATGTGTGATCGTGGATCCTGCTGATGAACCGGAGCGTATTCAGCGTTTCGTGGAGGAAAAGGGATTGACACCACAGGCAATTTTGGTGACACATGGACATTTTGATCATATTGGTGCCATTAATCCGATCAGGGGACAGTATAAGATCCCGGTCTATGCGGCTGAAGCGGAGAAGGAAACTTTTGGGGATGACAGGATCAATCTTTCCGCGCAGATGGGCGGCAGCAGAGAAAAGACGAAGATTGACCATTGGCTTAAGGACGGACAGACGATCACATTGTTGGATCAGGAAGTGCGTTGCATTTTGACACCCGGTCATACGGTTGGGGGCATGTGTTACTACTTCCCGGCAGCAGGAATTTTGTTCTCCGGAGATACGCTGTTTCAGGAGTCGGTTGGTCGGACGGATTTTCCGGGTGGCAGTATGCAGCAGATCATTCATTCGATACGGGAAAAATTATTTGTGTTACCGGATGCCGTACAGGTGTATCCGGGACATGGTTTGATGACTTCCATCAAAAATGAGAAAATGTTTAATCCCTTTGCTGTGGAGTAAGAGTAGGAAGGAAGCATCATGGGTGTATTAACGATAAAAATGGAGTTGACAGAAAAGGATTTTGACTATGAGCTGCAGGCATTAGTCAAATCCTTTTTTCCGGGAGCAATCTGTGGTCTGGAAGTAGAACAGTGGCAGATGAAACTCTCGATTGTGTTAGGAACGGATGAAATTGGTGTGTCCGTATTGACGGACAGGGGATGTCAGGAAGGAAAACGACAGGTGTCCGGTGATGGAGACTGGCACAAAAAAGCGGATAAAACTGCGCATCCGTACCGTACCTATTATAAAAATATTTTGAAGAAATTGGTGTGGGAACAGTTGCGGGATTTTCCGGAAGAATGGCTGCCTGAGAATACGATCCGCACACTTCCGCCTTGGGGTACGATGACAGGTGTTCGCCCGACGAAAATTCCGATGAATCTGCTTTTGCAGGGCAGAAAGACGGAAGAGGTGATGGCAGAATTATTAGAAACCTATTGCTGTGACCGGGCGAAGGCAGAACTTGGTATCGCGATCGCACAAAAGGAAGCAGGATTACTGCGAGCACATCACTATGACGAGGGTTATAGTTTGTATGTAGGGATTCCGTTTTGTCCGACAACTTGTCTGTACTGTTCGTTTCCGTCATATCCTTTTGAAAAATTTGGACATTTGGCAGATGATTATGTGAAGGCTCTAAAGCAGGAAATCACCGGTGTAGCACATATGATGAAAGACAAAAAACTCACCAGCGTCTACATTGGCGGCGGCACGCCAACAGCGTTGGAGGCGGAGCAGCTGCAGGAATTGATCTCGCATCTGTATCAATGTTTCCCAATCAATGATTCGGTGGAATTTACGGTGGAAGCGGGAAGACCGGACAGCATTACGCGTGAAAAACTACGGGTACTTCGCGAGCAGGGCGTGGATCGCATTTCCGTGAATCCACAGACGATGCAGCAGAAAACATTGGATCTGATCGGGCGTAAACATACGGTGGAACAGACGAAACAGGCTTTTGCAATGGCAAGGGAACTGGGATTTTCCAATATTAACATGGATCTTATCATTGGATTGCCGGGAGAGACAGAGGACGATTTTGCGGACACCTTGCGGCAGATCGAACAGATGGATCCGGATAGTGTGACGATCCATTCGTTGGTGATCAAAAGAGCGTCCAGACTGCGTACGGTGTTGGAAGAGCAGGGAGCATTAGGAGAGTCAGAGACGGTTCGCGGACAGCGTATGGAAACGATGCTGCGGATGGGCGAGCAGTTTGCAAAACAGCATCGATATGAGCCGTATTATATGTATCGCCAGAAAAATTCGGCGGGACATGCCGGAAGTACCGGGCAGGAAAATATCGGTTATGCGAGAGAAGGCAGTGAATGTTTGTATAATATTTTGATCATGGAAGAGATGCAGACGATCTTGGCAGTAGGTGCAGGAGCATCAACAAAACTGTACCATCAGGATCGCGGTCAGGTCAGCCGGATCGAAAATGTGAAGAGTATCACCGATTATATCGGAAGAGTCGAGGAAATGATCCGGCGTAAGGCAGATGCGATCGAACTGCTGTGATCAACGGTAGGAGCAAAACGCTGGGATCACCTATTGTTGCTTGAAAGTCATACACTTTTGTTGTAAGATAGGGAACGGGTAAATACTGTAATAAAAATATAGAAGTAAGCGAATAGTAAGAACTAAGTCTTACGGAATGGAGGAAACATGGCAGAGTCAATGAAAGGCTTAAAGCGCACCTGTCGGTGTGCAGAGCTTGGAGAAAGTAATATCGGGCAAACCGTTACCGTAATGGGATGGGTGCAGAAACAGAGAAACAAAGGTGGCATCATCTTTGTAGATCTTAGAGATCGTTCCGGTATTTTACAGTTGATCTTTGAGGAAGAGGAAGTTGGCGCAGAGGGATTTGCAAAGGCAGAGAAACTGCGTAGTGAGTTTGTAGTAGCAGTGACCGGTGAGGTAACAGCGCGTTCCGGTGCGGTCAATGAAAACCTGTCAACAGGTGCGATCGAGGTTCGTGCGAAAGCGATCCGCGTACTCTCAGAGTCAGAGACACCACCATTCCCAATCGAAGCAGATAGTAAGACAAAGGAAGAACTTCGTCTGAAATACCGTTATTTGGATCTGCGTCGTCCGGATCTGCAGCGCAATTTGATCATGCGAAGCAGAGTAGCGACATTGATCCGTCAGTTCCTGGCAGAAGAAGGATTTTTGGAGATCGAAACACCAATGTTGACGAAGAGCACACCGGAGGGAGCAAGAGATTATCTTGTGCCAAGCCGTGTGCATCCGGGCAATTTCTATGCATTGCCACAGTCACCACAGTTGTTCAAACAGCTGTTGATGTGCTCCGGTTATGATCGTTATTTCCAGATTGCCCGCTGCTTCCGTGATGAGGATCTTCGTGCGGACAGACAGCCGGAATTTACACAGGTAGATATGGAGCTTTCCTTTGTAGACGAAGAAGATGTTATGGATGTGAATGAGCGTCTGTTGCAGCGTGTTTTCAAGGAAATCTTGGATGTAGATATTGAACTGCCAATTCAGAGAATGACATGGCAGGAAGCGATGGATCGCTTTGGTTCTGATAAGCCGGATCTTCGTTTTGGCATGGAGCTTGTAAATGTGTCAGAGGTTGTGAAAGGCTGTGGCTTTGGCGTATTTACGGGTGCGTTGGAAAATGGCGGTTCTGTTCGTGGTATCAATGCCAAGGGACAGGGTGCAATGCCTCGTAAGAAGATCGATGCTTTGGTAAAATTTGCAAAAGATTTTGGTGCAAAGGGTCTTGCTTATCTGTGCATTAATGAAGATGGCACTTACAAATCATCATTTGCCAAATTCATGACAGAGGATGAGCTTAAGGCACTGGTAGAAGCAATGCAGGGAGAACCTGGAGATCTGTTGTTATTTGCAGCAGACACGAACAAGGTCGTATGGGATGTTTTGGGCAACCTGCGTTTGGAGATTGCCAGAAATCTGGATCTCTTGGATAAAAATGAATATAAATTCCTTTGGGTAACAGAGTTCCCAGAGTTTGAATATTCAGAGGAGCAGGGTCGTTATGTAGCAATGCATCATCCATTTACTATGCCGATGGAGGAAGATATCCCATTGCTGAAGACACATCCGGAAAAAGTGAGAGCAAGAGCGTATGATATTGTTTTGAATGGTACAGAGCTTGGTGGCGGTTCGATCCGAATCCATCAGGACGATGTGCAGGAAACGATGTTTGAGGCACTTGGCTTCACAAAAGAAAAGGCAAATGAGCAGTTTGGTTTCCTGTTGGATGCCTTTAAGTATGGTGTTCCACCACATGCAGGATTGGCATATGGTTTGGATCGATTGATCATGCTGATGGCAAAACAGGATAGTATCCGTGATGTCATTGCATTCCCTAAGGTAAAGGATGCTTCCTGCCTGATGACGGATGCGCCAAATGTTGTGGATGAAAAGCAGTTAGAGGAGCTTTGCCTTACAGTATCTGAGGTGGAAGCAGCAGACGAAAATGAAGAGTAATATGAAAAAAGAGATGTATGAATCTATTTTTCAACATATTGAGGCTGCCAGATATGGGAAACAACTGGTAGCCCTGCTTGGCATGGCGATTACAGGAGTAACCGCCATGTTGTATTTTGGTGTTGGAATCTATTTGTTATGGCAGGGGCGTTATGTTCAAACGGTTCCCCTGGTGCTTGTTCCGGCAATCTCCTTTGTGGTAGTGAGCATTTTGCGAAAAGGGATCAATGCGAAAAGACCTTATGAAGTGTATGATTTTACGCCACTCATTCCGAAAGACAAAA